>CAZRFB010000297.1:0-5553 GCA_964599185.1 uncultured Rhodobacterales bacterium
GCAGAGCGACGCAAGGCGCGGATGCGCCAGCGCGGTCTGCGCGGTGTGGCCGAGGCCAAGGCCGCCGACCACCACATCCAGCGCGGCGCCGCGCGCGCGGTCCAGCCCCAGCCGCGCCAGCGCGACCTCCGAGGCGATGAATGCGCTCGACATCAGGTAATGCGCGCCCAGCTTGATCTCGGTGACGTGCACGCCCAGCGCAGGCTCGAACCGCCGCCGCAGCGACAGCGCGCCGATGGGCGTGGGGCAATAGTCGAGTTCCTCGAAAAGCGCGGCCATGGCGCCCGCTTACGCCGAAGGGCGGCGCGGGGAAAGCCGCGCGCGCCGCCCGCCGGGGCGCAGCGCGGGCCAGAGCCGCCGCGCCGAGGCCAGCGCGCGGGCGATGTCATGCTGCGCGGCGATCAGCGCGGGCGTGACCACCAGCACCAGCGCCATGCCAAAGCCGAGGCCGAAGGCCAGCGTGATCACCGTGGGCTTGAGGAACTGCGCCTGCGTCGAGGTCTCGAACAGCAACGGCGCCAGCCCCGCCACCGTGGTCGCGGTGGTCAGGAACACCGCGCGCAGGCGATCGGCGACAGCGTCGATCAGCGCCGGGATCAGCGCGCGGCGGCGGGCGTAGTCGTCCACCGTGGTCACCAGCACGATGCTGTCGTTGATGACGATCCCGGTCATGCCGATCAGCCCGACAACCGAAAACATCGACAGCGCCGCGCCCATCCAAAGATGCCCCCACAGCACCCCGATCAGCCCCAGCGGGATCGCCAGCAGCACCACCAGCGGCCGCGTCCACGACGCGAACACCCACGCCAGCGCGACGTAGATCCCGGCCAGCACCAGCGCGAACCCCTTGCGCGCGTCGGCGAGAAAATCGCGCTCCTGCTCCGCCAGTCCGGTCAGCCTGTAGGTCACGTCAAAGCGCGCGGCGAGGTCGGACAGCAGCCGCGCCGACATCGCCTCGGTCACGGCGGCGGCGGCCTCAGTGTCGGCGGCGTCGATCTCGCCGGTGACGGTGACCACGGGAAAGCCGTCGCTGCGCCGGATCGCGGAGAAGCCAAGGCTGCGCGAGACCTCCACCACCTCCGACAGCGGCGCCCAGGCGCCGCCCGGCGCGCGCAGCCGGGCGCGCGACAGATAGTCGGCGGTCAGCGCGGCCTCATCGAGGCTCACCTCCACGGTGGCCGAGCGCGCGTCGAGCGGGAACGACGCCGCCTCGATCCCCGCCAGCCGCGCGCGCAGCGCCGCGCCGACAGCGGCGATGTCGAAGCCCAGCGCCGCGCCGCGCGGCGTGAGGGTCAGCGACAGCTCCTCCTTGTCCCAGGCCAGCGTGTCCTCAAGGCCCGAGACGGCGGGAAAGCCGCGCAAGCCCTGCTTCAGCGCCTCGGCGGCGGCCTTGAGCGTGCGCGGCTCAAAGCCGATCAGCTCGACCGAGATCGCGTCGCCGCCGGGGCCCGCGCGCTCACCGCGCAAGGCCAGCGTCTCCAGCGCGGGCTGGGGGCGGATCTCATCTTCCCAGGCGCGCAGAAAGTCGCTCTGGCTGTAGGGGCGCGCGTCGGCGTCGATCAGTTCGACGGACAAGCCGCCCAGCAGGTCGGCGTCCTTGGCGTCCACCCCCGACAGGCCGCGCCCCGCCGATCCGCCGACCACGCCCAGCGCCGACTTGAGCGGCGCGCGGCCATGCTCGGCCTCGAACCGCTTGGCGACGGAGTCCAGCGCGCGCTGCGCCTCCGCCAGCATCGCCTCGGTGTCGGCGCGGGTCGCGCCGGGCAGCATCGCGAAGTTCGCCGCGCCAGCCGCCCCTTCGGGCGCGTCGAAGAACCGCCAGCGCAGATCGCCCCCGGTCAGCAGCGTGACGCTGTAGAGCAGCAGCGCCACCGCAGCCCCGATCACCGCATAGCGCGCCGCCACCACCAGTCGCAGGAACGGGCGAAAGGCGCGGTCGCGAAACCAGCCGAAGCCGCGATCCACCACGCGGCTCGGCGCGTCGAACCACGGCGCGCGCGACCGCGCCGACAGCGCGTGGCGCATGTGCGCGGGCAGCACCAGAAAGCTTTCGATCAGGCTCGCGATCATCACCATCGCCACCGTCAGCGGGATCGCGAGGATCAGCGAACCGAACCGCCCGCCGATCACCACCAGCCCCAGAAAGGCGATCACCGTGGTCAGCGAGGCGGCGAACACCGGCGCGAACATCCGCCGCGCCGCCGTCTCGGCCGCCTGCGCCGGGGGCAGGCCGCGCCGGGCCAGCATGTCGGCGTGCTCGCCGACCACGATGGCGTCGTCCACCACCACGCCCAGCACGATGATCAGGGCGAACAGCGAGATCATGTTGAGGCTGAGGCCGGAGACATACATCAGCGCCACGGTCGCGGCCATCGCGGCGGGAATGCCCATCGCCACCCAGAACGCGGTGCGCGCCGACAGGAACAGGAACAGAAACCCCAGCACCAGCGCCAGCCCCATCAGCCCGTTGCGCACCAGAAGGTCGAGCCGGTCGGTGATCGCCTGCGCGCGGGTGCGGGTCAGCTCAACCGCCACGCCCTGTGGCAGGGTGGGACGCACTTCGTCCGCCGCGCGCTCCACGGCGCGCTGGATCGCCACCGCGTCGCCCAGCGCGTCGCGCTCGACCATCAGCGTCACCGCCGGGTCGGCGCCGACGAAGAACGCCTTGGCCTTCTCCACGCCCTCGACGCGCACCTCGGCCACGTCGCGCACGGTCAGCCGCGCGCCGTCGGGGCCGACGCGCAGCAGCACGGCGCCGATCGCCTCCGCCGTGCGGCTCTCGACGCCCGCGCGCACCCTTGCGCCGCCCGCGCCCAGATCGCCCGCCGGCCGCGCGGAGGCCTCCGCCGCCAGCGCGTCGGCGATCTCGCGCAAGCTGACGCCATGGCGGATCAGCGCCGCCTCCTGCGCCGCGACCCGGATCACCGGATCGACCACGCCCGACAATCGGGTGCGGGTGACGCCGGCGCGAAACAGCCGCGCCTGAAGCTCCGACGCGATGCGGGTGAGCTGATCGACGCCGACCGGGCCGGAGACCACCACTTCGGTCACGCGGTCGCGAAAGTCGCCGCGCCGCACCTCGGGGCGCTCGGCGGCGTCAGGCAGATCCTCCGCCGCGTCGATGGCGGCGCGCACGTCGTCGGCGGCGCGGCCCATGTCCCAGTCCGGCTCGAATTGCAGCGTCAGGCTGGCTGCGCCCTCGCGCGCGACCGAAGACGTGCTCTCGACGCCCTCCACCGCCAGCAGCGCAGGCTCCAGCACCGCGACGATCTGGCGGTCCACCTCCTCCGGCCCGGCGCCGGTCCAGGCGACGGACACGGTGACGGTCTCGATCACCACGTCGGGAAAGAACTGCTGGCGGATCGACAGGCCGCCCCAGACGCCCGCCAGCAGCATCAGCGCCATCAGCAGGTTGGCCGCCGTGCGGTGGGCGATGAAATAGGCCAGCAGGCCGCGCGCGCCGCCGCCCTTCATCCGCGCGCGCCCCCCGGCGCGGCGCTGAGCGCGTCGGGCGCCGCCGACGCATCGCTGCGGCGCACCTTGAGGCCGGGGCCAAGCTGCGGCGCGCGCGCGGTCACATAGGTCGCGCCGAACGGCGCGTCGGCCACAATCAGATTGTCGCCGTCGCGGCGCAGGATGCGCACCGCCGCCTCGCGCAGCCGCCCCTCCCCGTCCACGATCAGGATGCGCCCGTCCTCGGTGGCGGCGGCGGCGGGGATCACCGCGACGCCCTCCAGCGGCGGTTCATTGATGCGCGCCGTCACGAAGTCGCCCGCGCGCAGCACGGTGTCGGGGCCGAGATCGAGCCGGACATGGACCACCCGCCCCGCCCGCCCCTCGCCGGTCGCCGCATCGGCCCGGTCGAGCGCGCCGCTGACGCTGAGCGGCTGGTCGTCGAGGGCGAGCGTCACCATGACCGGCAGCCGCATGAGCGCGCCGTCCGGCCCCAGCAGCCGGGAGAACTCGGCGCTGCTGAGGGTCACGGCGGCCTCCAGCGCGGTCGGGTCGATCAGCGAGGCCAGCGCCTGATTGGCGGTGGCGATGTCGCCCAGCGTCGCCGACACCTCCGCCAGCAGGCCGTCGAACGGCGCGACCACCTCGGTTTCGGCCAGCCTGCGCCGCGCCTCGTCCAGCGTCAGCGCCGCGCGGCGCACCGCCAGATCGGCGCGGTCGATGCGCAGCCGCGCGGTCAGCACCGCCTGCTCGCGGCTGGCCACCACCTGCTCGACCGCCGCCAGCGCCAGCTCCGCCTCATCGACCACCGAGGCCGACGCCACGCCGCGCCCGGCCAGCGCCTTCTGCCGCTCAAGCGTCGAGGTCCGCAGGGCGCGCTGGGTCTGCGCCGACTCCAGCTCGACCTCCGCCGAGCGCACCGACTGGCGCGCCTCCGCCGCGTCGGCCTGCGCCTCGGCCAGCGCCACTTCGGCGTCCTCGACGCGCGCGGCGTAGTCGGCGGGGTCGATGCCCACCAGCGTCTCGCCCGCCCGCACCCGGCCGCCGTCGCGGAATTGCGCCGCCAGCGCCACGATGCGCCCGCTCGCCTGCGCGCTGACGCGCAGGGTGCGCCAACTGCGGATCTCGCCGAACGCCTCGATGACGGGGTGCGCGGTGACCCGCTCCAGCACGGCGGTGGCGACCGCGACGCCGCGCTCCTCAGCCGCGCGGGGCGCGGCGGCCTCGCGGCCCTCGATCGAGCGCATCAGGCTGAGCGCGCCAAGCGCCGCCAGCGCCACGCCCAGCGCCAGCAGCGTCAGTCCGCCCAGTCCCCGCAGCACAAAGCGCATCCGCGCAACCCTCTCGACCGCCGCCCACAGCGATCTTTAAACGCGCGGCGCGGAGAATTCCGTCGCCGCAGACCTAGACGCAGCGCCCGCCGTCCACCTCCAGCACCACGCCGGTGATGAACTCGGCCTCATCAGAGGCCAGATAGAGCGCCGCGCGCGCAATGTCGCGGGGTTGCGACATCCGGCCCAGCGGAATCGTCGCCACGAACTTCGCGCGGTTCTCGGGCGTATCGGCGACGCCCATGAACGATTCCAAAAGCCCGGTCTCGCCCATCACCGGCGCGATGCCGCACACGCGGATGCGATCCGGCGCCAGCTCCACCGCCATCGACTTCGACAGCAGGTTCACCGCGCCTTTCGAGCCGTTATACCACGTCAGGCCGGGGCGCGGACGGATCCCGGCGGTCGAGCCGATGTTGACGATCACGCCGCCGGTTCCCTGACGGCGCAACAGCGGCACGGCGGCGTGGGCCATGTGGAAGATCGACTTGACGTTGACCGCATAGACGCGGTCGAACTCGGCCTCGCTCACCTCCAGCATCGGCTTGTTGCGGTGCGTCCAGCCGGCGTTGTTCACGATCACGTCCACACCGCCGAACGCGGCGGCCGCATCGGCCACCGCGCGCGCCACGGCGGCGCCGTCGGTCACATCGCAGACCAGCGGGATCGCCGCATCGCCGACGCCGTCCGCCACCGCCTTCGCCCCCGCCGCGTCGATGTCGAGCACCGCCACCTGCGCGCCCTCGCGCGCGTAAAGCTCGGCGATCGC
>CAZRFB010000298.1:0-1990 GCA_964599185.1 uncultured Rhodobacterales bacterium
AGCTTCAAGATCATGGACACCGTGTTCGTGATGACCGGCGGCGGCCCCGGCATCTCCACCGAGACGCTGACGCTGTTCGCCTATCAGGAGGGGTTCAAGAAGTTCAACCTCGGCTACACCTCCGCGCTTTCGTTCCTGTTCCTGATCGTGGTGCTGGTGATCGGCTCGGTCTATCTGGCGGTGCTCAAGCCCTATCTGGACAAGCAGAAATGACGCGGCGCGGCCGATACTGGGCGTTGTTTTTCTGCCTTGTCTGGGCGGCGTTCACGCTGTTTCCGATCTACTGGGTGCTGATCACCTCGTTCAAGACGCCGCCGGCGGTGAACGGCGGGCCGACCTATCTGCCGTTCATCGACTTCGCGCCGACGCTGGACGCCTGGGCCGACCTGTTCTCCGGGCGTCGCGGGCAGTTCTTCAACACATTCTACAGCTCGACGCTGGTGACGCTGTTCGCCTCGGTCGCCGCGACCGCGATCGGCGCCATGGCGGCCTATGCGCTGGTGCGGTTTCCGTTCCGGGTCAAGCTGGGCGCGGGGCTGTTGTTCTTCGCCATCGCCTTCGGCGGCTACCAGACGCTGACGCAAGGGTTCGGCTTCGGGCGTTTCGACGCGGCGCTCCGGGCGTTTCCCTCGGCGCTGGTCGCGGCGATCCTCGTCAACCGGCTGCGACTGCCGGGGCCGGTGCTGGGCAACGCCGACATCCTGTTCTGGTTCGTCAGCCAGCGGATGTTTCCGCCCATCGTCACCGCGTTCGCGCTGTTTCTGATCTACACCGAGATCGGGCGCGCGGGCTTCAAGCTGGTCGATACGTTCTGGGGGCTGAGCCTGGCCTACATCGCCTTCTCGCTGCCGATCGTGATCTGGCTGATGCGCGACTTCTTCGCCGCGCTGCCGGTGGAGGTGGAGGAGGCGGCGATGGTGGACGCCGTGCCGCAGTGGCGGATCTTTCTCGACATCGTGGCGCCGATGGCGGCGCCGGGGCTGGCGGCGACGTTCATGATCACGCTCGCCTTCGTCTGGAACGAGTTCCTGTTCGCGCTGTTCCTGACCAATGCGCGGTGGCAGACGCTGCCGATCCTCGTCGCGGGGCAGAACAGCCAGCGCGGCGACGAATGGTGGGCGGTTTCGGCGGCGGCGCTGGTGGCGATCATCCCGATGATGCTGCTGGCGGCGGTGCTGGGGCGGATGATGCGCTCCGGGCTGGCGCTCGGCGCGATAAAATAACCAAGGGAGGACTGAAAATGAAGAAACTGCTCACTGGCGCCGCGTTCGGCGCCCTGATGGCCGCAGGCGCGGCGCAGGCGTGCAGCCCGGACTTCTCGGGCGTCACCCTCTCCGCCGCGTCGCAGACCGGCCCCTACATCGCCTCGGCGCTGACCGCCGCCGCCGAAGGCTGGAAGGCCAAGACCTGCGGCACGGTCAACGTGGTCGAGTTCCCGTGGTCTGAGCTTTATCCCAAGATCGTCACCACGCTGGTCGCGGGCGACGCGGCCTTCGACGTGATCACCTTCGCCCCCGCCTGGTCGCCGGACTTCACCCCCTACCTCACCGAGATGCCCGCCGATCTGCGCCAGGGCGCGCTGTGGGAGGATATCGCCCCGGTCTATCGCGACCGGCTGATGGTGTGGGACGGCAAGGTTCTGAGCCAGACCATCGACGGCGACGTGCACACCTACAGCTACCGCACCGATCTGTTCGAGAACCCCGCCGAGCAGGCCGCGTTCAAGGCGAAATACGGCTACGATCTCGGCGCGCCGCAGACCTGGAGCCAGTATCTCGACATCGCCGAGTTCTTCCAGCGCCCCGATCAGGGCCTGTGGGGCACGGCGGAGGCGTTCCGGCGCGGCGGACAGCAGTTCTGGTTCTTCTTCAGCCACGCGGCGGCCTACGCCAGCCACCCCGACCATCCGGGCAGCTTCTTCTTCGACCCCGACACCATGGACGCGCAGGTGAACAACCCCGGCTGGGTGCGGGGCTTGGAGGACTATATC
>CAZRFB010000299.1:0-11464 GCA_964599185.1 uncultured Rhodobacterales bacterium
CCCCGGCGACTTCGCCCGCGCCGAGCGGCTGATCGGGCAGGAGACAGGCATGGAGACGCGGCTGGGAACCGGCTTTGACGTGCACCGATTCGGGCCCGGCGACCATCTGATGCTGTGCGGGGTGCGCGTGGCCCACGACCATGGCTTCGTCGCCCATTCCGACGGCGACGTGGGGCTGCACGCGCTGACCGACGCGGTGCTGGGCGCGCTGGCGCTGGGCGATATCGGGCGCTGGTTCCCGCCCTCCGATCCGCAATGGCGCGGCGCCGCCTCCGACCGGTTTCTGCGCCATGCGCTCGACCTGGCGGCGCAACGCGGCTTCACGGTCGTCAACCTCGACGTGACGCTGATCTGCGAGCGCCCCAAGATCACGCCCCATGCCGCAGCGATGCGCGCCGCTATTGCAGGGATCGCCGGGTGCGACGTCGCGCGCGTCAGCGTCAAGGCCACCACCACCGAAGGGCTCGGCTTCGCCGGCCGCGCCGAGGGCGTCGCCGCACAGGCCGCCGCCGCGCTGAAAGGACCAGCCCCATGACCCCCGCCGCCCTGATTGCAACCGTCGGCGGCGTCGGCCGCGCGCCGATGGCGCCCGGCACCTGGGGGTCGCTCGCCGCGCTGCCGCTCGGCTTCGCGCTGCACGGGCTTGGCGGTTTCCCGCTGATGGCCGCCGCCACCGTCGCGTTGTTCTTCGCCGGTCTGTGGGCCTGTCGCGCCTACACCGGCGGCGACGCGCTGGCCGATCCGCCGGAGGTGGTGATCGACGAGGTGGTGGGCATGCTGATCACGCTGTGGCCGCTGTCGCTGGGGCTGTGGCTGCGCGGAACCGACCCGTGGGTGTTTCCCTGGCCGGGCTGGGTGCTGGGCTTCATCCTGTTTCGCTTCTTCGACATCCTCAAGCCGCCGCCGATCCGGCGCGTCGAGCGCATCGGCGGCGCCTGGGGCGTGATGCTGGACGACGTCGTGGCGGGGCTGTTCGCCGCCATCGTCGCCGCCGCCGCCGCGATCGTGGCGCACGGGGTGCTGATGTGAGCGCGGCCCCGGACGCGGTCTCCGACGCAGCCCCCGACCCGGCGGCGGTGCTGAGCGCGTTTCGCGCCGCCGGGCTGACGCTCGCCACCGCCGAGAGCTGCACCGGCGGGCTGATCATCGCGGCGCTGACCGACGTGCCGGGGTCGTCCGACGTGGTGGACCGGGGCTTCGTCACCTACTCCAACGCCGCGAAAACGCAGATGCTGGGCGTGCCCGAGGCGCTGATCGCGGAACACGGCGCCGTGTCCGAGCCGGTGGCGCGCGCGATGGCCGAGGGCGCGCTTGCGCGCTCCGGCGCCGATGTCGCCGTCGCCGTGACCGGCGTCGCCGGGCCGGGCGGCACGGCGCTCAAGCCCGAGGGGCTGGTGCATTTCGCCTGCGCGCGGGCCGGGCGGCCCACCGTGGCGCTGCGCCGCGACTTCGGTCCGCTGGGCCGCGCACGGGTGCGCGGCGAAAGCGTGGCGCAGGCGCTGGCGCTGTTGCTGGGCGCGGTCTGAGCCGCGTCAGGCGCTGAGCGGCGCCACCGCCTGCGGCTCCCAGCTCAGCCTTACCGGGTCGTCCCAGACGATGCTTTGCTCCTGCAGCCGCACCCGGTTGGTGCGCGCCACCCGCGCGCGGGCGCCGTCCGCCAGCCGCACCTTGTAGATCGACATGTCGCCCAGATAGGCGATGTCCTCGACCACGCCCTCCAGCGTGTTCTCCGGCGGCGCGGGCTGGGCGCCCAGCTTCTCGATCACCAGTTTTTCCGGCCGCAGCGCCACCGCCACCGCCGCGCCCTGGGCGAAGTCGAGCGCCCTGCCCGCCCGCACCGGCGCGACATCGCCCGCCAGCCGGATCAGGCCTTGCGCCGGGTCGGCGACATGCCCCTCGAGTATGTTCACATCGCCGATGAATCCGGCAACATAACGGCTTGTAGGCGCTTCATAAATTTCCCTCGGCTCACCCAGTTGCGCAATCTTGCCCTCGCGCATCACCGCCATGCGGGTCGAGACGGTCATCGCCTCCTCCTGGTCGTGGGTGACGATGACGAAGGTCAGGCCGAGCGACTCCTGGATGGTCATCAGCTCGAACTGGGTCTCCTCGCGCAATTTCTTGTCGAGCGCGCCCAGCGGTTCGTCGAGCAGCAGCAGCTTGGGCTTCTTCGCCAGCGCGCGCGCCAGCGCGACGCGCTGCCGCTGGCCGCCCGACAGCTGATGCGGCTTGCGGCGGGCGAATTTCTCCAGCTTGACCAGCGCCAGCATCTCCGCGACGCGCTGGGCGATCTCGACCTTGGGCAGCTTGTTCATCTCAAGGCCGAAGGCGATGTTCTTCTCGACGCTCATGTGCGGAAACAGCGCGTAGGACTGGAACATCATGTTCACCGGCCGCTCATAGGGCGGCACGCGCGTCAGGTCCTGCCCGTCAAGCTCGATGTGGCCCGAGCTCGGCGTCTCGAACCCGGCCAGCATCCGCAACAGCGTGGTCTTGCCACAACCAGAGGGCCCCAGCAGGGCGAAGAACTCGCCAGCGAAAATGTCGAGCGAGATGTGATCGACCGCCACCGCGTCGTCGAACCGCTTCACCACATCGACAAGCCGCAGATGCGGCTGCGCCGCCGGGTCGGTCCATGGCGCGAACGTCGAACCGCTCGCCGCCTTGCGCGCCTGCGTCATGCCTCGCTCCCTCTGCCGGAGCGCGCCCCGCCGCACGGGCGGCGGGGCGCGCGGGTCGTCGTTCAGGAACCGGTGCGCACCGAGGTCCAGAGCCGCGTCACCGCCCGCTGCAGCCGGGCGTCGAACGGCGACACGGTGTAGAGCTTCTCCATGGTCGCATCAGACGGATAGATCGCCGGATCGCCGATCACGTCCTCGATCAGGAAGTCCTTCGAGGCGAGGTTGCCGTTGGCGTAATAGACATAGTTGGACGCCTTCGCCATCACCTCCGGGCGCATGATGTAGTTGATGAACGCATGGGCGTTCTCGACGTTCGGCGCGTCTGCGGGGATCGCCATGTTGTCGAACCACATCATCGCGCCCTCTTTCGGGATCGCGTAGTTCACCGTCACGCCGTTGTCGGCTTCCGCCGCCCGGTCGCGCGCCTGCAGGATGTCGCCCGACCAGCCGACCGCGAGGCAGATGTCGCCGTTGGCCAGCGCATTGATATACTCGGAGCTGTGGAACTTCTGCACCGAGGAGCGCACGCTCATCAGCAATGCGGTCGCCTTTTCATAGTCCGCCGCGTCCTTGCTGTCGGGGTCGATCCCAAGGTAGTTGAGCGCGGCGCGCATCACCTCGTCCGGCGCATCGAGCATCATCACGCCGCAATCGGCGAACTTCGCCAGCATCTCGGGCTTGAAGATCACGTCCCAGCTGTCGATCACGTCCACGCCCAGCCGCTCACGCACCTTTTCGACGTTGTAGCCGATGCCAGTGGTGCCCCACATATAGTTGACTGCGTGAGCGTTGTCGGGGTCGTATTTCGCCAGACGGTCCGAAACCAGCGGCCACATGTTCTTGAGATTCGGCAGCTTGTCCTTCTGCAGCGGCTGATAGACGCCCGCCTTGATCTGGCGCTGCAGGAAGGTGCCGGTCGGCACCACCACGTCATAGCCCGAGCCGCCGGCCAGCAGCTTGGTCTCGAGAATCTCGTTGCTGTCATAGACGTCATAGACGACGCGGATGCCGGTCTCGGCGGTGAAGTCGGTCAGGATCGCGTCGTCGATATAGTCCGACCAGTTATAGACGTTGACCACCTTTTCCTGCGCGGCGGCGGTGGTGGCGACCGCAATCAGCGTCGCGGCGGCGAGATTGGCGATACGGTTCATGTGACGGCCATCTCCGGTTGGCGTGTCTCTCATCACCCACGACACTAACGCCAATATTGCGCCGCGCAATGCGCGTTTGCCGAGTGCCCGGCGGGCGCCCTGGCGCGCCGCCGCGACCGTTCCAGACCCGGCGAGCCGCCGCGACCGCCGCCCGCCAATGGCATCAGCAAATCGTGATCGTCCATGATGATCTGTTATTTGCAGATTATAAATCTCTGGCGTCAATTCAAGTTCTGTTGCGCGGCTTCAAATATAATTTCGCGCGGAAATCAGATGGGGGATCAGATGAATCGAATCATGTTCGGGGTCAGCGCTGCGGCGCTGCTGCTCGCATCACCCGCACTTGCACAGAGCAACGCCGAAATCATGCGCCAGTTGCAGGCGATGCAGGCCGAGATCCAGTCGCTGAAAGCGGAAGTGGACAGCGCCAAGGCTGAGGCGGCGGCCGCGAAAACGCAGGCCGCCGCGACCGAGGGCAAGGTGACCGCTGCGACTGCCGAGGGTGGCGCGCTGGTCTCCGGCGGCAAGACCGGCGTGCGCGTGTCGCTGTCTGGTCAGGTAAACCGGGGCGTGCTCTTCACCGACGATGGTGACCGCACCGACGCCTTCTTTGTGGACAACGACAACTCCTCGACCCGTATCCGCATCCTTGGCGAGGCGGACTACGACGCGAACACCACGATCGGCACCAACATCGAGGTGCAGTTCGAGTCGAACTCGACCGCAGATGTCAACCAGAACAGCAAGCGCAACGTCGGCAACGACAACTTCACCCAGCGCAAGCTGGAGCTCTACGTTGACAACAAGCAGCTCGGGCGCCTGACGCTGGGTCAGGGAGACACCGCCTCGAACGGCACATCCGAGCAGGATCTTTCCGGCACCACAGTGATCGGCTACTCCGGCGTCACGGATTTCGCGGGCGGGTTGTCGCTGCGCGACAGCAACACCAACGCGCTCACCGGGCTCACGATCAACAAAGTCACCACCAACCTCGACGGTTTGTCGCGCGACGACCGCATCCGCTATGATTCACCCAAGTTCAACGGCTTCTCGCTCGCGACTTCGGCCGTTGCGGACGACCGCTACGACGTGGCGCTTTTCTACGGCGACAGGCTGGGCGATTTCGAAGTGCGCGGCGCCGCCGCCTACGCCAGCGCGAGCGCGTCGGGATCGGCGAACGCCTTCGACATCGTCAACGGCTCGGTGTCGGCGTTGCATGTGCCCAGCGGCGTGAGCCTCACCCTCGCCGGCGGCGCGAGAGACACCGACAACCAGAACAACGACACCGCATTCTACTACGGCAAGCTCGGCTACCAGACCAACTTCTTCGACTTCGGCAAAACCGCAGTCTCCGCCGATCTCTATTATGGTGAGGAATTCGTCACCGCAGATGATGAGACCTTCTCCGTGGGTCTGCAGCTTGTGCAGAACATCAACAAGGCGGGCGCCGAGGTTTACGGCGGGTTCCGGCTGTATGATTATGACGACGCCACAACCGACTATGACACGCTCTATGGCGTAATGGTCGGCGCCCGGGTCAAGTTCTAAGCCGTCGGAGAGATTTCATGCGCAAGACGCTCACGAGCCTCATGCTGATCGCGGCGCTTGCGCTGGCCGCTTGCGGCAGACCGGTCGATCCCGCCACCATCGGCGGGGCCGACGAGATCCCGCCGGGGCCGGGGCTGCTGACCGGGCCTTCAGGTGAACTGACGCACACGTTCTGAACCCGGCGCGCCCCGCGCGGCGGCTTGCCATCGCGCGCGCGGCCGCCATATCCCCGGTGAAAGCCGGAGGATACAGAACCATGAACCGACGCAACCTTTTCGCGCTCGCCGCATTCGCCCTGATCGCCCGCGCCGCCGTGCCGCGCGCGGCCAGCGCCGCCGCGGTCGGCGCCAGCGCCCATGATTTCGCCTTCACCGACATCGACGGCGCGCCGATGCCGCTCAGCCAGTTCGCGGGCAAGGCGCTGCTGGTGGTCAACACCGCGTCGCGCTGCGGCTTCACCGGGCAATACGCCGGGCTTCAGGCGCTGTGGAAGCGCTATCGCGACAAGGGGCTGGTGGTGATCGGCGTGCCGTCCGACGCCTACAATCAGGAACTGTCGGGCGATGCGGCGGTCAAGGATTTCTGCGAGACCAACTACAGCGTCGATTTTCCGCTGACCGCCATCACCGAGATCAAGGGTCCGCGCGCGCATCCGTTCTACGCCTGGGCGGCGCAGGCGCTGGGGCCAATGAACGCGCCGCGCTGGAACTTTCACAAGTATCTGATCGACGGCGAGGGTCGCGCCGCAGCGGCGTTCGGCACCAGCGTCGAGCCGATGTCGGCCAAGGTGCTGAGCGCGGTGGAAAAGGTGCTGACCAAGGCGTCGCCCGCCGCCTGACGCCGAAGGCGTTTCACGCCGCGCAACGCCTCAGGCGCCCATCCGCGCCGCCAGCCGGGCGCGCGCGGGCGGCGCCGTCTCAAGGCCGAAGGCGGGCGCCGCCCAGCGGTCGAGAAACCACCCCGTCAGCCGCAGCGCCGCCGCCAGATCGCCCGGCGCCGCCGCCCCCTCCCCAAGCAGGAACGGCGGCAGCGCCAGCAGCCGGTCGGCGTAGGGCGCGCCCGCCGCCGCGCTCACCGCGCGGCCGGTGCGCGGCGAGACCCAGACCAGCGCCCCGGTCGCCCCGGTCGCCGCGCAAGACGACAGGTCCAGCCCGAAACCCAGCGTCGCCAGCAGGTCCAACTCCCACCGCGCATAGGCCGCGCCCCACGCGCCGCCCGCCGCCAGCGCGTCCATCAGCGCCACGGTGCGGGCATAGAGCGCGGCGCACGGTTCGCGCTCGGGCAGGAACGCGCAGAGCAGCGCCGCCGCCGAGGACAGCGCCGCCAGAGCGTCCGCGTCGGCCATGATCGCGCCCGCGCGGTCGCGCACGGGTTCGACCCGCACCGTTCCCAGATGCTCGGCCAGCCGCGCGCGCCACTCGAGCGCGATCTGCGTTCCAGGCTGGAGCTGCGCCAGCCTGCGCCCGCCGCCGCCCTTCACCACGCCGGCGTGGCGGCCATGCGCCGCCGTCAGCGCCTCGATGATCGCGTCCGCCTCGCCGTGGCGGCGGGCGCTGAGCAGCACGCCTTCGTCGCGCCAAGCGATCACAGCGCGGCGCGCACCGCCGCCGCGCGCGGGATCGGCGCCACCGCGCCGTAGCCGGTGGTCGAGAGCGCGGCGGCGACGGCGGCGTAGCGCGCGGCGGCGTCGGGCGCGTCGCCCGCCAGCAGCCGCGCCAGAAACGCGCCGTCGAAACAGTCGCCTGCGCCGGTGGCGTCGATCGGCGTCACCGGGTGCGCCGGGATCGCCGTCACGCCGCCCTCCCACGCCACCATCGCGCCCTGCGCGCCCATCTTCAGCGCCACCACCGAGGCGCCCTGCGCCCGGCACCAGGCGATCTGCGCCTGCGCGTCGTCGGTGCCGATCAGCGCGGTCACGTCGTCGCGGCTGGGCAGGGCGATGTCGGTCAGCGACAGCGCCTGCGCGATCACCGCCGTCGCGCGGTCCAGCCCCCACAGTTTCAGCCGCAGGTTGGTGTCGAACGACACCCTGACCCCCGCCTCGCGCGCCGCGCGCATCGCCGCGAAGCCCGCGTCGCAGGCGTCGTCGCTGATCGCCAGGCTGATGGCGCTGAGGTGCAGGATGCGCGCGGCGGCGATGGCCTGAAGCGGCAGGTCCTCGATGCGCGTCAGGCTGGCCGCCGAGCCCTTGCGCGCGAAGTCGAAGCGGTGGCCGTCGCCGCCATGGGTGACGAAATAGACCCCGGTCGGCGCGTCGGCGCGGCGGCGCACATGGGTCGCGTCCACCCCCTCCGCCGCCCAGAGATCGGCGATCAGCCCGCCGTGGCCGTCGAGGCCCAGCGCCGAGATCATCCCCGCCTGGGCGCCCTGCCGCGCCGCCGCGATGGCGACGTTGGACACGTCGCCGCCAAAGCCGCGCAGGAACACCGCCCCGTCGGTCTGGTTGTATTCCACCATCGGCTCGCCATAGCACAAAAGCGCGGTCATCGCCGTCACGCCACCGGCGAGATCAGCGGCTGGCCCGCGAAATGCGCCGCCAGATTGCGCACCACCACGTCGCCCATCGCCCAGCGGGTGTGATGCGTCGCGCTGCCGACATGCGGCGCCAGCACCACGTTCTCCATCGCCATGAGCGCCTCGGGCACGGTCGGCTCATCGGCGAACACGTCCAGCGCCGCGCCGCCCAGAGCGCCCGCGCCGAGCAGGTCCACCAGCGCCGGCTCATCCACCAGCGAGCCGCGCGCCACGTTGACCAGATGCCCCTCCGGCCCCAGCGCCGTCAGCACGGCGCGGCTGACCACGCCGATGGTCTGCGGCGTCGCGGGCGCGATCACCACCAGCCAGTCCACATCGCGCGCCATCGCCGCGAGATCGGCGTAATAGCGATAGGGCTGGCCGGGTTGTTCGCTGCGGCCGTGATAGCTGACCGTGACGCGCATCGCCTCAAGCCTGCGCGCGATCTCCTTGCCGATGCGGCCCAGCCCCAGTATCCCGGCCTTGGCGCCGGTGAGCTGGCGGGTGAGCGGCATGACGCCCTCAGCGCGCCAGCGCCCGGCGCGCACATAGGCGTCGGCCTGCGGCAGACGCCGCGCCAGCGCCACCATCAGCCCGATGGTGAGTTCGGCCACCGCGTCGTTCAGCACGTCGGGCGTGTTGGTGACGCGCACGCCGCGCGCCTGCGCCGCGCCCACGTCCACGCTGTCATAGCCGACGCCGAACGAGGCGATCACCTCAAGCTTGGGCAGCGCGGCGATCAGCGCGGCGTCGCAGCCCTTCGCCGTGGCGATGGCGCGCACCCTGGGGCCTGCCTCGGCCAGCAGCGCCGCAGGGTCGGGCGCCGCCCAGAGACGATGGACCGTATAGGCGGCGTCGAGCGCGTCCATGCAGCTTTGCAGCATCGGGCCGGGCATCAGGATTTCGGGTTTCATGCGTTCGCTTTCCTGCGGATTGAAGCCTCTGGGCGGTTGGTCAGGCATCCTTGGCGCGCGCGCCGCCGCAACTCTCGCGGATCACGAGGCGCGGGTCGAGCACGACATGGCGCGGCGGGGCGCCGGGATGCTCGATGCGGTCGCGCAGCATTTCGGCGGCGAGGCGGCCGATGCGCGCGGGATTGTCGAGCACCGTGGTGAGACCGGGGTGGAACGCCGCCGCCTCGTCGGTGCCGCCCACGCCGACCACGCCCACGTCGCGCCCCGGCTCAAGGCCCAGCGCGCGCAAGGCGTTCATCGCGCCCAGCGCCACCAGATCGTTGAAGCACACCAGCCCGTCGGGCGCGGGCTTGCGCGCCATCGCCTCGCGCGCGGCGTCCGCGCCCTGCGCCATGATCGGGCGGCGCTGAATCCACAGATCGGGCGACCACGGCAGGCCGTGCGCCTCAAGCGCCATGCGGAAGCCG
Source organism: uncultured Rhodobacterales bacterium (assembly GCA_964599185.1). Lineage (GTDB taxonomy): Bacteria > Pseudomonadota > Alphaproteobacteria > Rhodobacterales > Rhodobacteraceae > Rubrimonas. The sequence goes on from CAZRFB010000299.1 coordinate 9,276, forward strand.
TCGCCGCGATCCTGCGCGACCGTGGTGCCCAGCGCGCCGCACAGCAACATCAGCCTGCGCCGCCCGGTCTCGATCAGCCGGTCCACCGCGCGGCGGATCGCCACGGCGTCGGCGTTGATCACCCAGTCGGCGGCGTCGTCCTCCAGCAGGCGGCGCGAGACATAGACCACCGGCGCCCCGCCGCTGCGCAAAGGCGCGAAGATCTCCGGCGCCACATGCGGCGGCGGCGAGACGATCAGCCCCTCGGCGCCATGGGCGGCGAGGCTGACCACGAATCGCTCCAGCGAGGCGGGGTTTTCGCCGTGATTGTTGATGAACACCGCCACGCCCTGATCGGCCAGCGTCTCCTCGATGGCGATCAGCATTTCCGCGAAGAACTGATGCGCGATGTTGTGAAAGCTCACGCCGATGATTCGCGTCCGCCCGGTGCGCAGGCCGCTGGCCGCGACGTTGGGCACATAGCCCGCCTTGGCCACGGCGGCGCGCACCAGCGCGCGGGTCGCCTCCGCGATCATCGGACTGTCGCGCAGCGCCAGCGACACCGTGGCCGGCGAGAGGCCAAGCTGCTCGGCGATCTGCCGTTGGGTGGGGCGCGCCATGCGGCCCTATAGCCTCGGTTGCGGCGTCTGCGCCATGGTCGCGGTTCCCCGTTGCGTCGGTCGCTCAATCTTGACACCCTAGCGCCCGTTAAACCGATTGAGAAGGACCAAGCGCATGAGCGACAAACCGGTTGTCGGCTTCGTCGGCGTCGGCCTGATGGGCTGGGGCATGGCGAAGAACGTGGTGGAGAAGGGATGGCCGCTGCGCGTGATCGCCCACCGCAAGCGCGAAGCGGTGGACGATCTGGTGAAGCGCGGCGCGGCGGAGGTCGCGACGCTGGCCGAGATGGCGGCGCAGTGCGACACCGTGGTGCTGTGCGTCACCGGCGCGCCGGAGGTGCAGGCGGTGGTGGCGGCGCTGACCGGTGAGGGATCGGCGGTCCGCACGATCATCGACACCTCGACCTCCGAGCCCGACGTGACCGCGCGGCTGGCGGCGGCACTCGGCGCGCAGGGCGTCGCCTTCATCGACGCGCCGCTGTCGCGCACGCCGACCCACACCTGGGCGGGCGAGGCGACCACCTATGTCTCGGGCGGCGCGGCGTCGGTGGAGAAATACGGCGATCTGCTGTCGGCATGGGCCTCGGTGGTGATCCCGATCGACGGACCGCCGGGCGTGGCGCACGCGGTGAAGCTGGTCAACAACCTGGTCGCCATCGGCTATTCGGCGCTGTGGTCGGAGTCCTACGCGATGGTCGCCAAGCTGGGTGTCGATCCGTCCACGTTCCGCGAAGTCATCACCAATTCCGGCATGAATTGCCTGAATTTCCAGAATTTTTCCAAATACCCGTGCGAGGGTATCCCCGACGCGCACAAGTTCTCGCTGGTCAACTGCCTCAAGGACGTGCGCTATTATTCCCGCATGGCCGATGAGCACGGCGCCGCGCGGCTGGTCTCGGCGGGGGTGCTGGAGATGCTGAAGGCGGGGGTCAACATGGGGCTGGGCGAGACGTTCACGCCACAGATGGGCGACGTGCTGCTGCGCCTCAACGGCGACAAGAAAGACTGAGGGGGAAAGATCATGGGACGGCTGAGCGGAGAGCGCGCCTTCGTCACGGCGGCGGGTCAGGGCATCGGGCGGGCGACGGCGCGGGCCTTCGCGCGCGAGGGGGCGACGGTGATCGCCACCGACATCGACGCGGGCGCGCTGGCGGCGCTGAAAGCCGAGGCGGCAGGGATCGAGACGCAGACGCTCGACGTGCGCGACACCGCCGCCGTGCAGGCGGCGGCGGAGGCGGCGGGCGCGGTCAGCGTGCTGTTCAACTGCGCGGGCTATGTGGCCAACGGCACGATTCTGGATTGCAATGAGAAGGATTGGGACTTTTCGTTCGACCTGAATGTGAAGTCGATGTGGCGCACCTTGCGCGCCTTTCTGCCGGGGATGCTGGCGCGCGGCGGCGGGTCGGTGATCAACATGGCCTCCGGCGCCTCGTCGATCAAAGGCGCGCCGAACCGGGCCGCTTACGGCGCCACCAAGGCGGCGGTGATCGGGCTGACCAAGGCGGTCGCGGCGGATTTCGTCAAGCAGGGCGTGCGCTGCAACAGCATCTGCCCCGGCACCGTGCAGTCGCCCTCGCTGGAGCAACGCAT
>CAZRFB010000300.1:0-17619 GCA_964599185.1 uncultured Rhodobacterales bacterium
TGGCGCGACACGTCCACGCCGAGCGCGGCGGCGGCCAGCGCCGCGCGTCGCGGATCGAGCTCGTTCAGCGCCAGTTCGGCGCCCATCACGCGCAGCGCCGCCGCGATCAGCCCGGTGCCGCAGGACGGCTCCAGCGCGATCTCGCCGGGGCGCACCTGACAGGCCGCCGCGACCACAACCGCCAGCGCCAGCGGCGTGGAGAATTGCTGCAGGCGCAGCTGCGCCTCCGACCGGCGCGACTGGGTCGGGCAGCACGCGGCGATGGCGCGCGCGCGCGCAAGCAGGCCTGCGGGATCGCCGCGCAGGTCTCCGGCGTCTGCGCGGATGAAGGCGATCGCCTGGGCGGCTTCCGTGGCGTCGTAGGCCTGACGCCAGACCCAGGCGCCGCCCGCGTCCGAGCCGCCGTGCGCCTCGGTCATCAGCCGCGACAGCAGCGCGGGCGCCAGCGCTTCGCCTGCTGCGAGGCGGTCGGCGCAAGCGTGTGCGACGGCGATCAGCGCGCTGGCGGCGTCCGGCTGCGCTGTGGGGGTGACGCGGGTGTGCAGGGTCATGAGGGGCGGGCTCCTTTTCTCCGGCCCCGGATGGGGCCCGATACGCCCGCAGCGCCTCTCTGCCTCCAGATCTTCACTGCGCAAGACCGCCCCCGCCTTGCGGCGGCGCCGGCCGTCGAAAGGCGGGGGCGATCGAGCCCTGCCCCGATCAGCAGGGGGGCCTGGGTCAGGAGGTCCCGCGCAAGCGGGACGCCCCGTCAGGGGCGCTCGCCTCTTGACCCAGGCCAGGGGCGGCACGCCCCGAAAATGCGGGGGTTTGACCCCGCTCGCGGCGACGGCCATGGTGTCTGGAAACTTCTTGGGATCACAGATGCTTGCTGGATCGCTGTTCACGCTGGACTTTCTCACGGAGGGCATCCTCAGGACGGAGCGTTGGGAGCGCCTCCCGGACGGCGCTCTCGAGGCGTTCGCGGAACGGGTCCGCCCGTATTTCGCCGCGATCGGGGCGGCGCGAAACCCCAACGAGGCCGAGACCGAGAGCGAACTGATATGGCCGGTCATCGAGGCGTTGGGATGGAACGCCTACCTGCCGCAGCAAAAGCTTCCCGGCCGCCGTCGAGAGGATGTTCCCGACCTTCTTCTTTTCGCCTCGCCCGACGACAAGAACGAAGCCGCAAGCCATGAGGCCGCGCAGCGTTTGCGCAGCGCTCTGTGCGTGGTCGAGTCGAAGCGATGGCTGCGCCTGCTCGACCGCGCGCACGGCCGCGTCACGGGCGAGGCGGGCGTTCCGGCCACCCAGATGCTGCGCTATCTGCGCCGGATCGACGACCTGACGACTGGGGGCCTGCGCTGGGGCGTGCTGACCAACGGCCGCATCTGGCGGCTGTACTTCAGCGGCGCGGTGTCGGTGGCGGAGGATTTTCTCGAGATCGATCTCGGCAAGGCGCTCGGTCTGCCGGGGTGCGAGCTTGACCTGCTCGACCTCGCAGGCGCTGGCATGGAGGCCGACGCCTGGCGTCGCCACGTGCTGAAGCTGTTTCTGCTGCTGTTCGGGCACGACGCGTTCATCGCGACCGACCATGGCGAGACTTTCCACGAGCTCGCACGGCGCGAGGGCCTGCAGTGGGAGGCGCGCGTCGCGCGCGATCTTTCGCGGATCGTGTTCCGCGACGTCTTCCCGCGGCTCGCCGACGCCATCGCCCGCGCTGGCGGCGTCAGTCCGGTATCAGGACGGCTGGACGACGTGCGCACGGCGGCGCTTGTCCTGCTCTATCGCCTGCTGTTCGTCCTCTACGCCGAGGACCGCAACCTTCTGCCGGACGAGAGCGGCCCCTATGCCGACTACTCGCTCACCCGCATCCGACGCGAGATCGCCGAGGCGCACGCGCGTGGCAAGGCGTGGTCCGACCGGATGTCGACGCTGTGGCCGCGCCTGAGGGCCGCCTTCGGCGCCATCGCGCAGGGCGACGATGCGCTGGGCGTGCCACCTTATAATGGCGGTCTGTTCGCGCCGACGGCCGCGCCGATGCTGGAGCATGCCGAGCTTCCCGACGCGGTGCTGGCCGATGTGGTCTTCCGCCTGTCGCATATGGACGCCGGCGACGGCCGCGCGCCAAAATACATCAATTATCGCGATCTCAGCGTGCAGCAGCTCGGCTCGGTCTACGAGCGCATCCTTGAGCATGGGCTGATCTTCGACGGCGACCGGGTCGTGGTGCGCGAGGACGAGACGGCGCGAAAATCCTCGGGCAGCTACTACACCTCCGAGGATCTCGTGACGCTGATCATCGAGCGCGCCGTCGGGCCGCTGATCGCGGAGAAGCGCGAAACCTTCGCGGCGAGGGCCGGGGCGCTCGCCTCCGACCGCCGCTCCGTCGTCCAGCGGCACGAGGAGCTGCGCCGCCACGATCCGGCCAGCCGCATTCTCGACCTGCGCGTCTGCGATCCGGCGATGGGATCGGGCCACTTTCTGGTCAGCCTCGTCGACTGGCTCGCCGACAAGGTGCTGGAGGCGATGGCGGAGGCCGAGGCCGCCGCGCTGTTCTGCGACTACGCCTCGCCGCTGGCCGAGCGGATCGCCGCCGTGCGCGACAGCATCGTCACGACCGCGCGCGAACGCCGCTGGCCGCTGGTCGAGAGCCAGCTTGAGGACCGCCACATCGTGCGCCGCATGGTGCTCAAGCGTGTCGTCTACGGCGTGGACAAGAACCCGATGGCGGTCGAACTCGCCAAGGTCTCGCTGTGGCTGCACAGTTTCACCGTGGGCGCGCCGCTGTCTTTCCTCGACCACCATCTGCGCTGCGGCGACAGCGTGGTCGGCATGCGCGCCGCCGCCGCCATCGACACGTTGCGCGGGGTCGACAGCCTGTTCAACCTCGGCCAGATCGCCGCCATCGAGGGCGTAGGCGCCCTGATGGAGCAGATCGAGGAGCGCACCGACAGCGACATCGCCGACGTCGAAGCGTCGAAGGCCACCTATGCCGCCTATGAGCAGTCGGTGGCCCCGGTGGACGCGCTGTTCTCGCTGCTGACCGCCGAGCGCATGATGGGCGTCATCGCCGCCGCGCCGAAAAAGGCGCCGCCGCCGCTGGCCAAAGCAGTCGGCAAGACCGAAGCGCATCTGGCGCGGCTGCGCGCGCAGCATGCGGCCTTCGAGAAGGCCGAGGCGCTGCAGGCCGTGCTCGCCCGCGCCTTCGGCGACCCCGCCGAGATCGCCATGGGCCGGGTGCGCCTCGCCAGTCCCGACGACTTCGCGGCGCTGGGGACGCAGGCGCCTGAGGAGGAGCCGAGCCTGTTCCCCGGCCTGACCGGCGACCGCCGCCGCCGTGCGCTGGCGCAGACCATCCTCGACGCCGCCGCCGCGCGCGTCGCCGAGCACGGCTTCTTCCACTGGGAGATCGGCTTTCCCAACGTCTGGTCGCAGATCGCCTCGGTCGCGCCGCGCGGCGGCTTCGACGCGATCATCGGCAACCCGCCCTATGTGCGGCAGGAGCTGCTGGGCGAAGAGGTCAAGCGCGCGCTGAAGGCCGACTACGCCGCCTGGGACGGCATGGCCGACCTCTACGTCTATTTCTACGAGCAGGCGCTGCGCCTGCTGAAGCCCGGCGGGCGGCTCAGCTTCGTCGTCACCAACAAGTGGCTACGCGCGGGCTACGCCGAGGCGTTGCGGGCCATGTTCGCCGAGCGCGGCGCGCTGGAGTTCATCGCCGATTTCGGCCACGCCAAGCACTTCTTCCCCGACGCCGACGTGTTTCCCTGCGTCGTGGTGGTGCGCCGCCCCGTCCCGGCCGAGGACGCGCGCGACACCACCGAGGTCTGCGTGATCCCGCGCGAGGACGTGCCGCGCAAGGGCCTGTCCGAGGCCGTGGCCGCCGCGACCTACCCCCTGCCCCGCGCCCACTTCGCCCGCGAGAGCTGGACGTTGGAGCCGCCCGCCGTGGTGGCGCTGCTGGAGAAGATCCGCCGCAACGGCGTGCCGTTGGCAGAGTATGCCGGGGTGAAGCCGCTCTACGGCGTCAAGACCGGCTTCAACGAGGCCTTCCTGATCGACGGCCCCACCCGCGACCGGCTGGTGCGCGACGATCCCGGCTGCGCCGCCATCATCAAGCCCTACCTGCGCGGGCAGGATATCGAGCGGTGGTGGTCGCCGCCCTCGGGGCTGCACATGATCGTGATGAAATCGAGCAGCGATCACCCGTGGCCATGGGCCGATGCGCCGGATGAGGCGGCGGCGGAAGCGATCTTCAAGGCGACGCATCCACCCCTCCACGCCCATATGAAGCAGTGGGAGAGTTTCGAGCAGGATGGCGTGCGGCGTGGCCTTCGCCATCGGCAGGACCATGGGCGGTTCTGGTGGGAACTGCGGTCGTGCGCCTATTACGAGGCGTTCGAGCGGCCGAAGGTTCTTTATGTGGATATCACATGGTCGCCATCGTTTTCGCTCGACACCACCGAGCGCTACACCAACAACACCGCTTACTTTGTGCCGACGTCCGACCCGTGGATTGCAGCGACGCTGAACGCGCCTGTCGGCTGGTGGTTCTCGTGGCGACGCGCCCAGCATGGTAAGGACGAGGCGCTTCGCTATTTCACCGACTTCGTCGACACCTATCCAGTCCCGGCGCCAGCCGAAGTAGCGCCCGACATTGACGCCCTTGCGCGGCGCCGCGAGCGGCTGGGTATCGGCGACGCCGCGATCCTCGACTGGCTCCACCACGAATTCGGCTTCGACAGGCCCGGCCGGGCGCTGGCGGCCCCACACCGCCTCGACGCCGACGGCTTCGTCGCCGCCGTCCGCGCCGCGCTGCCGAAGAAGCGCAAGCTGTCCGCCGCCGACATCGCCCGCCTGAAGGCCGAGCACCGCGACACCGTCGAGCCCGCCCGCGCCGCCGCCGCCGAGATCCTCGCCCTCGAACGCCGCCTGTCCGACGCCGTCAACGCCGCCTACGGCCTGACGCCAGAGGAGGTCGCCCTGATGTGGCGCACCGCCCCGCCGCGCATGCCGCTCGACCCCGCCGAGGAACTGCGCCGCTTGGGCGCCGCGCCGTGACCGCCGCCGGGCGAGGTCCGGTCTTTCCGCGCGACCTCTCCGCCGAACGGGGCATGCTGTTCCGCATCACCCATCGCGACAACCTGCCCTGGCTGCTCGCGAACGGGCTGCCCTGCGCCAGCGCCCCGCTGCGCGCGCCCGGTTTCGCGCCGATCGGCAAGCCGGGCCTGATCGAAGATCGCGCGCAACGGCGCGTGCGCCTGCCGCCCGGCGGGACGCTGGCGGACTATGTGCCGTTCCACCTCACGCCGATGTCGCCGATGCTGCTCAACATCAAGACCGGCTGGAGCGGCGTCATACAGCGACCGCCCGACGAGATCGCGGTTCTGGTCTCGTCGATTGGCGCGATGCAGGCGCATGGCGTGACGCTGCTGTTCACGGATCGTCACGCCTACATGGCGACCGCGCGGTGGAGCGCCGATCCCGCCGATCTGGCGACCATGATCGATTGGGAGATCCTGCGCCGTCACGACTTCACGCGGTCCGACGACTACCCGGACAAAAAGGATCGATATCAGGCCGAGGCGTTGGCGCACGGCCATGTTCCCGTCGGCGCGCTGCTGGGCATCGGTTGCCATTCCGCCCGCGAACAGGCAAGAATTCAGGAAATCGTAACCGAGGCGGGCCTCAACCTGCCCGTCGCACGGCGACAGAACTGGTATTTCTCATGATCGACTATCAGCGCGGAAATCTGCTCGACGCCGACGCCGAGGCGCTGGTCAACACCGTGAACACGGTGGGCGTCAGCGGCAAGGGCGTCGCACTGATGTTCAAGGAGGCGTTCCCGGAGAACTTCCGCGCCTACGCCGCCGCCAGCAAGGCCGGCGAGATCGCGCCCGGCGGGCTGTTTGTCACCGAGCGGCGCAACATGCTCGGCCCGCGCTGGATCGTCAATTTCGCCACCAAGGACCACTGGCGCAGCCCGTCGCGTCTCGAATGGATCAAGGCGGGCCTCGCCGACCTGCGCCGCGAGGTCATCGGGCGCGGTATCCGCTCGATCGCGATCCCGCCGCTCGGCGCCGGCAACGGCGGGCTGGACTGGGAGGACGTGAAGCCCCTGATCGCGAGAGCGCTCGCCGATCTCGATGTCGCCGTGACGGTCTTCGAGCCGAGCCACGAATACCAGAACGTCGTGAAGCGCCGTGGCGTCGAGAAGCTGACGCCGGCGCGGGCGCTGATGGCGGAGCTGATCGCCCGCTACGAGGTGCTCGGGTTCGACTGCTCGATCCTCGAAGCCCAGAAGCTCGCGTGGTTTCTCGCAGGCGCCAGCCGCCGGCTGGGCCTGGCCGATCCCATCGAGGGTCGCTTCATCGCAGACCGCTACGGCCCGTATTCCGACCCCGTGCGCCATCTGCTCGACAGCCTCGACGGCAGCTACCTGACCTGCGAACGGCGTGTGGCTGACGCGAAACCCTTCGATCCGATCCGGTTCCGCCACGACCGGCGCAACCGGGTGAGCGCCTTCCTGACCACCGACGCCGCAGCGGCCTATCGCCCGGCGCTAGACCGGGTCACGGCCGCCATCGACGGCTTCCAGTCCCCGCACGGCATGGAGCTGCTGGCTACCGTCGACTGGCTTCGGCGCGAGGCGGGGACGGAAATGGCTGTCACGCCGATGATGGCGGCGATCACGGCATGGCCCGGTCCTGATGGCGCCGCCGACCGCAAGCGCCGCATCTTCACCGCAGCGCAGGTCGAGACCGCCATCGATCACCTGATGGCGACCGATCCGATCTGACGCCCGCTACGCATGTGAATGAGTCCGTCTGCAAGGGGATGGTTTTACGATCGGCGCCGCTTGCGCGATCGGCATCTCGCCGAATTTCGCAGCCCATCTCGCGACTGGTCTGAAATCGTGAAAGCCTCCGGCGATCCCGGCGTCACGGGCAGACCGCAGCGCGCTGGCGCTGCTCGCTTTCGCAGACGCGCCAGGCGAGGAAGCAACCATCGAGGCGTCGCGCGCGACGCCCGTCAGCACGCAGCATCCCGACCGCCTCACAGGCATAGGTGCAGTGAGGGCCGCGACAATAAGCGATCAGATCGCGGTCGGCGGGGAGCGCGCCGAGGCGGTCCGCCAGATCGCTCACCGGCGCGCTGACGGCGCCGGGGACGCGCCTGTGGTCGTATTCCGCCGCAGGGCGCACGTCGATGGGCAGAGTGGCGCCATCGGCAAGGCGGGCGGCGCGGCGGCCAGAGCCATCGGGGACAGCCAGAGTGACAGCCATACCCGCCTTGCCTGCGCCAAAGCAGCCTCTAACCGCTCGCGGCGCTATGAAAAGGGGTAAGGCCGGATGAGCGACGGGGGTCAGGTCACGACCCGTGTGGCGGAGGTCGGCCGCATCGGCGGTGTGCCCGTGAACGTTCTGTAAATTCCGGTCTGACAAGAAAGAGGCCCAAGCGTCGGGGTCGCTGAGCATGGCGTATTCGCTGAAGATATTCGCGCTGGCGCTGCTGTTTGCGGTTGTTGTCTGGCGTCTTTTCGGCGGCTTCGGTGAAAACATGGTCCTTTTTGCCGGACTGGCCTGCGTCGCGGCGTGCATCGCCGCCGTTCTGGTGCGTGCAGGAACGCTTTCCGGCGCCACCAGCATCGGTCGCGCCGGGGTCTGGGCCGCTGCTCCAGGGAGCTTGCGCGCTCGCCCGCCTGCGGCGCAACCGGCGCCGCGCGGCAGACGATCCGATGCGACGCAATCGGCGATCACCGCACTTCGCGCCTTGCATGAAGGCGGCGACGCCCTGCGCGAGGCGAACCGGCTTGCGCAGGAAATCGAAGGGCGCAGGCTGGCCGGACGGAGCCTTCGCCTCGGCGTGGAGCCCATCGCGCTGCTCTACATCCATGGCGGCGAAGGTGTCGGTCTAACCAGCTTCGCGCGCAGGCTTCACCAGTTGCTGCAGGGCCTCGGGGTGCTCGCCGAGGGTGAGGCGATCCTTGCTGAACCGGGTTTGTCCGATGTCGCCGGAAACTGGAACGCCTTGTTGCGCGACGCGCTCGACCGGGGGTTGATTGCTGACGACGCCGTCTGGTTGACGGGGCCGCAAAAGGATCCGGCGCGACGCGAGGCCGCCGCCGAGTTCTGGCGCCGCGCGACCTCCATCGCCGTGGCGGCGAACCGGCAGCTCGTGGTGATCGCGACCGGTCACGCGACGCCCGAGCGGCTTGACGTCTCCGCCCGTCGGGCCGGCGCGTTCCGCGCCTTCCCGCTCGCGCAGTCGCTGTCCTCCAACGCCATCGCAGCCATCGCCGGCGAAGCCTTGCGCCGGGACGGTCTCACCTTCGACCACGCGCTGGAGGCTGACCTGGCCCGCCGTCTCCGAAGCGGCGCGCCGTCGGAGGCCGGTTGGCGCGACGCCGCCGCCGTCGCGACCCGCATCGAGGCCGTCGCCGCCGCTGCGGGCCGCACGCGCGTCATTCCCGAAGATCTGGACGCCGCCGAGGAGAGTGCGCCGGTATGACGACCTATGACCCCACCAATCCTTTTGGTCTCGCGCCCGAGCAGCAGACCGACCGCCGCAGCGACGAATTCGCGGGCGTCGTCGCCGAAATGCAGGCGATGGTCGGCCTGGCTGCGGTAAAGGGCGAGATGCAGCGTCTCTATCACATGTCGCGGATGATCGCCGAGTTGCGGTCACGCGGATTGCGGATCAACGCCCTGAACCTCCACATGGTTTTTGCGGGACCACCCGGCACCGGCAAGACCGAGGTGGCGCGTAAGGTGGGGCGGATGCTGAAATCCGTCGGCGTGCTGCGCTCAGGCCATTGCGTCGAGGTGGACAGCGCCGGCCTCGTCGGCACCCATGTCGGCCAGACGGCGCCGAAGGTCCAGTCCGCAGTGGAGCAGGCGCGCGACGGCGTCCTGTTCGTCGATGAGGCCTACACCCTGCTCGGCAGCAGCTTCGGGCATGAGGCGATCGACACGCTGCTCAAGCTGATGGAGGACAACCGCGACCGGCTGGTGGTGATCTTCGCCGGATACACCGACCGGATGCGGGATTTCATGCGCGCCAATCCCGGCCTGCGTTCACGCATCTCGCGAACCGTTCAGTTCGAGAGCTACGGCGAAGATCAGTTGATCGAGATATTCCGGCGCATGGTGGCTGCCAACGGCTTTCAGCTCGATGATCGCGCGCTGGCGGCGATGCGGCAGCTGATGCGCGACCATTTCCGACCGCAGGACGAGAATTTCGGCAACGCCCGCGAGGTGCGCGGCGTTATGGAGAAGGTCCTCACCGCTCACGCCGAACGGCTGAGCCTGGCCTATCCCGACCCCGCCGCGCTGTCTCGCGTTGCCGACACCGAACTGCTGACCATCCTGCCCGAAGTGGTCGAAGCGGCGGAGCGCACCCTGTGACAGCCGCGCAAGGCCAGGGGGACTGGCTGAAGATCAGCGTCGATCTTGCACACGGATCCGAGCGCTGGCGCACGCTGGCGATCTGCGGCGTGTGCCTGCTGCTGGTGGCGGCGACGGACGGATTTCGCGGCTCGCCCGCACCACGCCCTTCCGGCGCGGTCTCCGCGCCCCCGCCCGCCGCGCCAACCGCCGCCGCAGCCAACCCTGCGACCGCGCCCCCGGTCATGACGCCGATCGTGACGGCGCCGGTCGCGCCGCCGCCCGTCGCCATCGCGCCGACCCGGAACCTGCGCCCCGTCGCGCGGAAGGAAACCGCCGGCGAACCCAGGCCGTTCGCCGTCATCGACAGTGGGGTGCGCACAGAAACGCGCTCGGCTGTAACCCCCTTGAAGTGAGGACATCCCCCATGACCAGACCGTCATTCATCACTGCTCTGCTTTGTGTCGCGGCGCCGCTCGCCGCGCTTGCTCAGGGCCCTGCTCTCGACGCCGCCGGCCCTGACGCCCGTCTCGACGCACTGGAGAGCCGGTTGTCGGAGACCGACGCCAAGATCGACGCGATGATGGGGCTGTTGCAAAACCTGGCCGACCCGGCGCCCGCCGCCGCGCCCGGGTCTGCATCCCCGGACGCGCCAGAGCCCGACGCGGCGCCGACCAGGGCCAGCGCCCCGCTCAAGCCCGGCATGATCGTGCGCGTGGCGGCGTTGACCGAAAATGACCTGCTCACGGTGTCGCAAGCCACCATCGGCACATTCTACACCACCGACAGCGCGTTCGTGGTCCAGGGCTACCCGGAGCAGATCGGCTTTGACGCCGCGACGCCGGTCGGTCACGAAATCCGCGGTGTCTTGCCGGTCACCGAGGCGGGCGTTCATACCCTGATCATTACAACGACCGACCCCAATGGCGAGAATGGGTCGTGTGGATTTTCTGCAGATATTGCAGGGTCGTCGATCGTTTCCGAAAAAAGATGGGTCCATTCTAAGCAATCTGTTGCGAAGGCGGTTGATCTGAAAAGCGGCGAGTATGATTTTATGATATGGGTCGCTTGTAGTGAATATTTTCAATCAAATAAAGGATCTTTTTCTGTTTCAATTGTACTACCCGGCAGCGCCGCTCCTGTTCCCCTCGCCGAAGTGCTGGCGGTCGAAGACCGCAGCGGGCTATGAGCCGGGCTGAACAGTCGGCGGCGGCGCCTGACGTTGCGGCGCAAGCGGCGCGCAGCGTCGGCGGGGGAAGCATCGCCGCGCCTGGCGCGGCGGGCGAGACGGCGCCGCCCGGCGGCATGCGCGGCAAAGTCGTCGCGGCGGCGAGCGGGCTGGCGTCGCTCGCTGCGCTTGGCGTCGTCACGGTCGGGCTTCTGGCCGGCGGCGGCGACCGCACGCCCGACCAGGCGGAACTGGCGGCGATGCGGCAGACGCTCGTCGCGCTGCAGACCGAGGGACTGGCCGTCACCCCGGTCGCCGCCGAGGAGCGTGACGCCGCGCTGGCCGCCATGGCCCTGCCGGAGCAGGACAGGGACAGGGTCGCGGCTTCCGTCGCCTCGGGCGCGACGGCTCTCGTCTGGGTGACGCTGTGGGACAACTTTGACGAGGATGGCGACGTGGTGCGCATCGAATCGGACTGGATGAGCATCAATGTGCCGATCCTCAATGCGGTGACGCGGGTCGCCGTGCCGCAACCGGCCTCGGGCGTGATCAATCTTCGCGGCGTCGCCGACGGCGGCGGCGGCGTGACGCTGGCCTTCATCGTCGGAGAAACGAGCCTGCCGCTACCGCCGATGGGCGTGGGCCAGGCGATCGGGATCAAGGTCCGCTGATGGCGTGGGGGCGCGGACTGCTCGCGGCTGTGCTTGGCCTCTTTTTGCTCGCGATGGCGCCGATGCTGGCGGCCGATTTGCCTCGACCGACGACCGACGGTTGCGGCGGTTTCGGCGCAGCGCAGGCGCAGGGCTTCTGCAGCGCGCAGGGCCCAAGCCGCGCCTTGACCCCGGTCACGGTCACCAGGGTGCCGGCCTGGCGATGCTTCGCCAATATCTTCGATCCGTCGTCTCCGGCGGTCTCCGCCTGCATCGGCGGCTGGGCGCTGTCGCAGACGCTGTTCGGCTATGGGATCGCCGAGTGGGCCGAAATGCTGTTCTACGTCAACTGCGGCGCGCTGGGGCTTTCGATCTTTGTGATGGTTGTCTTCCGTTCCGTCAGTGGCGAGGCTGAATGGTTTGAACGCGCCTTGACGATGCTGGTGCTGATCCCGATCACCTACACCGCCTCCACCGAGTTGAATCGGCTCGCATCGTGGATCGACGTGGCGCTCGCCTGCTCGATCGTGAACTTCCAGTTCGTCGACGCAGCGATGCTGATGGGGCTGGCTTTGCTGGTGGCATTCCTGATCCCGCTGAATCTGATCGCCCTGCTGCGGCCGTCAGAAGCTTTCCGCATGGCCGCGCAGCTTGTCGTCAAGCCAGTGGAGGGCGCCGTCTCATTCGTCACCAGCGCGCTCGTTCGGACTTTCAGTCGCTTCACGAAAACGTGAGATCAGGGGAATCGCGCTCTTCAGATTGCGTCGAGGCCCGCCACGCGTTTCGGCAACCTGGCGTTGAAGATGAGCATTGCCGCTGAGCTTGTCCCGAGGCGATCAATCTTTTGAACCGGGCGTTACTCGGGCAAGCAACATCGGAAACAACGCCGCGAAGGCCACCGCGACCGGCGGCGCAGACAGCGTCCGGATCAGCATTTCCGGAGCTGCCTCACGGTTTGGCGACCCTTCGCAGTCATCCCGTCGCCAACTGGGCCGACCATCTTCGTCGATCAGCGCCTCCGGCTCCTGTCCTGCGGCACGAGCGGGGGGATGCTCCATTTCATGGGCGTCCACGGACATCTTACCGATATTCGCGTCCTGATCGACCGTCTTTTCGAAGTCGCCCGGCGCAGCGCTGATATCATCGTCGTCGAAATCATCCAGGAGACAGGGATCGATTTCATCGTCGTCGTGGCGCGCAAAGGCCTCGAACCCGGCGAAGGCCATCGCTTCGAGAAGCGCGCCAAAAGCCCTCACGGCCTGCACGTCATCTGCGGCGACGGCGGCCGCCTCCATCATATCTGCCCGGTGGTGCGCCAGCATGGCGGCGTCCGCAAGAAGCGGCGCGCTGGCGCGAACGCGACCGGGGAGTCGGTTGAGCAGCCATGCGAGGGACGCCATCTCGCATTCCCCGATGCGCCATGGCTCAGGCGGGCCGCCGCAGGCCACGCGCCAGGCCCCCGTCGCCAAGCCGATGCGCATCACCGCGACTACCGCTGCGGCTTCGCGCCAGGTGCTGCAGGAAAGATCGACGACGGCCGCCTGCGCCAGCAGCGTGGCGATCAGACCGCCGACCGCGCCGTTCGCGGGCATATGGCTCGGCGCGCCCTCGACCCTGCGCCACGGACTGCGCCATTCCGGCGCCGGCGGCGTGTTGGCGATGATGCGCTCCTCCGCCGCTTCTGGCATAGGCGCATTCGTCGCTCCGGGCACACCGCAGCGGCAGAAAGCCAATACGCCGGGCGTCTGTCGATCGGGCGATTGCCAATCATGGAAATAGACCGCGTCGACGGCGACCTGCGCAACCGCGTCCCGTAGAGAGAGCGCGTTGTCCTCGGCGGTCTGGAAGCGCAACCGCCGTTCGACATCGTCGATGATGTTATCGCCGTACAGAATTTTAAACATGTTGGTGTCCAATTTTTGACCGGAGGTTGGTTGGAGGTCACGCTTTTTCGGGGATCACGCGGCTACGGACTGGAAGGCGATGAAACCGATCAGCCTGCGGATCTCTGTGAGGGAACGCGCGGGAGGGCGCAGAATCCCACTCTCCGAGTCGACAGCGACGACAGCGGCGTGCCCGCCGATGGACAACAGGCCCCCAACATGGAATTCTGGCCAGCCCCCGCCCGCCAGCGTCGGATCGTAGACGATCCGATCTCCGTCGGAATGCCGATCAAGGAGAAGTTCGGCGTAGCCGCCGGTCGTAAGTCGGCGCGCCAATTCCGGCAAGATAATGATCGGAGCGGTGAACAGAAGCCGGAAGGCCGGTTGGATCAGGATCACCTGCATGTTGAAACTTGGCATGGAAAGTCGCCGGGCGGGTTTGATCGACAGGAGTGTGCTCATCTCTCATCCCTTGTTGCTGGTTCTGGCATCAAAAGGGCGGGAACATCCCCAGCGTGACCGGCGCGCTGAAGATTTTTTTCCTGCGCTGATCGTGGGGGCCCACGGCCTGGCCGCCATGAGCCCCAAGCAGCCGTTAGCGCAGCGCCTCGAGATCGGCGCGGGCGCGACCGAGGTTCTGCCGTTCGGCGGGTGACAACCGTTCCTTGCGAGGGTCCGTCTCGCGCGCGATCGCGGCTCGCACAGCCATCCGCCGTTCCGGTGACAGCGCGTCCACTCCGCGCAGCACCTGCTTGAAATGAAGCGCCGTCTCGGGCGTTGAAAACCTCGTGTTCAACCTGGTGGCGTCAACCGGCGCACGGCTTTCTTTTCTGTACCGCGCCAGCATCAGCCACGCCTGCCGTTTGATGGTCAGTTTCACATATCCTTCGAGATTCGAAGACCTTTCGACTGCCGACGCCAGTTCGCCACGAAGGTGCTTGCGCCAGAGAATGACGCACACTTCCTGTTCGAGGTCTTCGATGATGCTGGCGTCAACGTGGCGTCCAACGCGCCGCCTGTATGATTTGGCTGCGGTGCGAACAGCATTATGAACGCGCGCGAAATCGATCCCCGGGTTGGGAATGCGGTGAACCATCGGCTCTCTCCTGATGTGGTGGGAGAGCCCGCGTTCGTTCGGTTCTTGTCTGTTACTTAGACGTCACCGTCCGCGCGGGCTTCATAAAGGAAGTCCGCGCGGACGGTGACGTCGTCCCACCATTGAAATGGAGCGGCGCCTTGACGTTGCTTCTTAAGAATCTTGTCTATCTATAAGGAAAGGTATTTTGGACAGTATTTTGTTAACTATCTGATATTATTGATAAAATCGTACCCCAGCCCAATACAGCAGGTCAGTCTTGGGACAATTCCTGTCCTGTACTTTTCCTGTGTCGGCACAGGATGCTGTTCGATTCAGCCACCATAACAAGGCAGGTGACCAAATCGCGCGCAGGACGGACAACGCAATCTTTCTTCTCAGCCCGATCACACGCCGATCGCACGCGCTGACCGCCAGCGTCGGCAACCAGAACAATTCGCGTGCACAACCGATTCAGTATTTTCTGAGACCTTCTGTACCTATGACAGCTCCACACGCAGCCTCGCCTTTGAAAACACATGAGGCCCGACCGTGCGTCGCCACGAACGACGGATTGACGACCCGGACTGCGCGCGCGTTGATCGAGACGCACGTGTCGCTATCGTGGCTGATAGAGGGATGGCTGCCTGAGGGCGGATTAGCGCTGCTCTACGGGCCGCCTGGCATCGGCAAGAGCTTCGTCGCGCTCGATCTGGCTCTCAGCGTCGCCGCTGGTCTGCCCTGGCCAGACCCGGAGGCGGCGGCGACCGCAGCCGCCCACCCGGTGCTCTACTGGGCCGGTGAGGGCGAATACGGCTACGGTCTGCGCCTTCGCGCCTGGCTGAAGACCCATGGACTAAAAGTTGAAGCCCTCGGCGAGCGTTTCGAAATGCTGGAGGGTCGCCAATACGATCTGTCGCGCCTGAACGACCGGCAGCTCGACGCGATCGAGCGCCAATTGGAAACACGCCGTGAGCGCCATGGCGCGACCCCGTTGCTGGTGGTGGACACCATCGCGGCGCTGTCGCCCAGTCTCGACGAGAACAAGGCGGAGGCGGTAGGCGCACTGATCGCGGCGTGTAAGCGATTGATCGCGGGACATGAGCGTCCGAAAGCGACGATAGTTCTGGTGCATCATACCGGCAAAATGAGCCTGAACGGCCCGCGCGGGCATTCCCGTTTCACCGGTGATCCGGACGTCGTGATCCGCATGCAGAGCATCGAGGCCAAAAGCGCAAAGAACGACGTTGCGCGCGTGCGTCTCACGGTCGACAAGCAGCGCAACGCGGAGCCGCCACCGCAATTGATGATGCGCCTGGAGCGGATCAAGATCGACGCGAACGGCGCCGCACTGGCGCCGCGCATCGAGCGTGTCGCTCCGGTGTCCGAGGCCGCCCTGGTTCGGAGCAAACTGACCCGCTCTCCGGTGGAGATGAGTGATAGCGGAAAGCGGCTTTGGGCGGTGTTGCGTGTTCTGTCAGTCGACGCCACCGTAAAAATCGCGCGCAGCAAGATTACGAGCCATTTGGTCAAAGAATATAACATGAAGGGAGGCGATAAAGGAGAATATCGTGGGCTCAGTAAAAATAATATTCGCGCTAAACTTGAGGAACTGAAACAATTTGGAATAATTTCGATCAGAAACGATGTTGTACATTTGCGATCTTTGCCCGAGACCGACGCGGCGTCAGGATGACCTCCAATGGGACAGATGCGGGCCTGAGCACATTTCGGCTTCGGCCAAGATCCAGACTTACCGCTCATTTTGCGGCGGTGGCTTCTATCCGGTCCAGTGTCGCCCAAAGCGCCTGCGCCTGCCGTTCGGTCAGCGGCCGTTCCTCCGCCAGCAGCCTGAGAAGGAATGCGCGATCACGCCTGGTTGTTTCGCCGCCAGTCGGCGTCACAGGGCAAATGGCGCGCATCAATCGTCCGCGATCATAGTCATTGCCGCCGCGCCGACGTTCTTCGTCACGGCGGGCGGCGCGTTCGAGGCCTGCCAGATAACGCTCCACACCAACGGCAGCGCGCTCGAGGTTCGCCATCGCTAGCAACTGACCGTCAGTTGGTCCGTCGCGACCGCACGAACCGGCGATTTTAGCATGCGTCGCGCGCATATCTGCGATCTTTGGGAACGGCGGTGCAAAACTCGGCCACGGTAGCGGCGGGATAACCCTGCTTCGGGCGGCGTAAAAACCGGCCACTTTGCTCTTCGTGCAGCAGCATGGAGGGCTTGGAGATCTACACCGTGGAACTTTATCTGAAGGTTCGTCTGGCCTGTGCCGACGGCATGAGCAAGCGCGCTGCGGCGCGCCATTTCAACATTTCGCGCGACACTGTCGACAAGGCCATGGCGTTTTCGATCCCCCCCGGCTACCGGCGGACGTCTCCTGTCAAGCGGCCGAAGCTGGATGGGTTCACCGAGATCATCGACAGCTGGCTCGACGGCGACAAGGATGTTCATCGCAAGCAGCATCATACCGCCAAGCGTGTATTTGACCGTTTACGGGCAGAGCATGGTTTCACCGGCGGCTACACGATCATCAAGGATTACGTTCGGGAGCGCGAACGGCGGGGCCAGGAGATGTTCGTTCCGCTGGCCCATCCGCCGGGACAGGCCCAGGCGGATTTCGGCGAAGCCATCGTGGTGATCGGCGGCGTCGAGCAGAAGGCCTACTTCTTCGTTATGGACCTGCCGCACAGCGACGCCTGTTTCGTGCGGGCCTATCCCGCCGCGACGGCGGAGGCCTGGATGGACGGCCATGTCCACGCTTTCACCTTCTTCGGCGGGGTGCCGCAGTCGGTGCTCTATGACAGTGAGGCGGATCAGGAAACGATCCGGGGGATCGTTTCCCCGGCGAACCGCTGCCTGGTCTCCAAGATCCTGCCAGACGGGACACGCAAGCGCGCATCGCTGTTCAGCGCCCTTCAGTCGCATTATCTGCTCCGGGACCGCTACGGGCGACCGGGCAAAGGCAACGACAAAGGCAGCGTCGAGGGGATTGTTGGCTTTACCCGGCGAAATTACATGGTGCCAATTCCGCGTTTTGCCAGCTGGGAGGAATTCAACGCGGACCTGGAGGCCCAGTGCCGCAAACGCCAGAACGACATCCTTCGTGGCCACAAGGAAACGATCGGCGAACGGCTGGAACGCGATTTGGCCGCAATGAGGCCGCTGCCCGGCGCACCATTCGAGGCCTGTGACCAAGCCAACGGCAAGGTCAGTTCGCAGTCGCTCGTGCGCTATGACACCAACGATTACTCGGTTCCGGTCGCCTATGGCCATCAGGATGTCTGGGTTCGGGGTTACGTCGATCAGGTGGTTATCGGTTGCCGCGGCGAAGTGATCGCCAAGCACCCACGCTGTTACGCGCGCGAGGACGCCGTCTTCGATCCAGTCCATTACCTTCCCCTGATTGAGCGTAAGATCAATGCCTTGGATCAGGCAGCGCCCCTGGCCGAATGGGATTTGCCCGAAGAT
>CAZRFB010000301.1:0-6563 GCA_964599185.1 uncultured Rhodobacterales bacterium
GGAGATCCTCAACCCCTATGCGCTGGGCGGCGTCGATCTGGCCGACCCGATCACCCATTCGCTGATCTGGAGCTGGCTGGCCAACATCGGCTTTTTCGTCGGCGTGTCGCTGTTCGACCGCCCGTCGATGATCGAGAAGACGCAAGCCACGCTGTTTGTCGAGGCGCTGCGCCATGACGAGGCGCAGGACACCGGCTATTTCAGCGGCGCCGCGCGCTATGGCGCGCTGAAGGCGCTGGCGGAGCGGTTCGTCGGCCCCGGCCCCGCGCGGCGCGCCTTCGCCGCCCACGCGCGCGGCCGCCCGCTCGACGACGACGCCTTCGCCGACGCGCCCGCCGTGCGCATGACCGAGCGGCTGATCGCAGGCTCGATCGGCGCCGCCTCGGCGCGCGCCGCCATCGCCTCGGCGGTGCGGCGCGAGGGGGCGAGCGGACAGGAGCTTTTGAACCTGCTCGACGAGACCACGCAGGTGATGGAGTATTCGCGCCAGCTTGAGGCGAAAAGCCGCGCGCTGGAGGAGGCGACGGCGGAGTTGCGCGCCGCCAATCGCCGCCTGACCGAGCTGGACCGGATGAAGGACGAGTTCCTGTCCACCGTCAGCCATGAGCTTCGCACGCCGCTCACCTCGATCCGCGCCTTCACCGAACTGATGCGCGACGAGCCGGAGATGAGCGTGATCCAGCGCGAGGAATTCCTCGACATCGTGATCCGTGAGACCGAGCGGCTGACGCGGCTGATCAATCAGGTGCTCGACATCGCCAAGATGGAGTCGGGCCGGATGCAGTGGCGCATCGAGACGGTGGACCTGCGCGACATCGTGCGCGACGCCACCGCCAGCGCGCGCAGCCTGTTTGTCGCCCCCGGCGCGACGCTGGAGGTTGCGCTGCCCGATCGGCCGGCGATGGCGAACGTGGACCGCGACCGGCTGTATCAGGTGGTGGTCAACCTGGTCTCGAACGCGCGCAAGTTCATCCCCGACGCGGGCGGGCTGGTGCGGGTGACGCTGGCGGCGGGCGCGCGCGGCGTCTGGGAGGTCAGCGTCGCCGACAACGGCCCCGGCGTCGCGCCGGATCAGCGCGAACTGGTGTTCGACCGCTTCCATCAGGCGGCGACCGAGGGCGGCAATCCCACCGGCACCGGGCTGGGACTGGCGATCAGCCGGATGATTCTCGACCATCTCGGCGGCCGGATCTGGGTGGCGGAGACCACGCAGGGCGGCGCGGATTTCCGCTTCAGCGTGCCTGCGGCGGCGTGATCGGCCAGGCCCCGCGCAGCAGCCGCGCCAGCAGGCCGGGGTCGCCGAAGCCGCCCGACTTGGCGACCAGCGTCACGCCGCTCCAGGCGCCGCCGACGATGCGCGCCTGCGCGACCCCTGGCGTCAGCAGACCGTCGATGTCGAGCGCCGTCGCGCGCAGCCGACGCAGCAGCGCGGCGAGCGTGGCGCCGCCGCCGATCATCAGCCACGGCGGCGGCGCCATCCCCGCCACCTGCGCCAGCAGCGCGCCGACCGCGCGCCCGGCGGCGCGGCGGTCCATGCCGTCGCCCGCGTGGGAGAGGTCCAGCAAGGCCGGGCGCCCAAGCGCCAGCATCGCCGAGGCCCGCGCCGCCGCGTCGTCCAGCGGCAGCGCCCGCGCCAGCCCTGCGGCCTCCAGCGCCGCCAGCTGACCCCGCGTGACCGGGTGGGGCGTGGCGAAAACCATCAGCGCAGGCCCGGAGAGCGCAGATCCCGAGCGTTCAGGCGACCACGTCGCCGCGCCGCCGCCGGGCGCAAGCGCGGCCATCGCGGCGGCGAGGCCTGCGGCGCCGACCAGCAGCGTGGGGCGCGCGGCGCCGTGCGCGGCGGCCTCGGCGATCAGCGCAAGGTCGGCGTCGGTTTCGGCGTCGCAGACATGCACCCCGGCGCCGAAGCCCTGCGGCGGCGCCGCGCCCGCCGCCCACAGCCGCACGGGCTCATGCGGCGCAAGCCGCGCCAACCCATCCGGCGCAAGCCGCGCCAGCGGCGGGTCGAGCGCCGTCCAGCCCTCCCCCTCGCGCCGCCACTGCCGCCCGTCGCGGGTGATGCGGCCCTGCGCGGGGAACGCGGGCGCGATCACGATGCGCGCCGGGGCGAGCGCGGCGGCGGCGGCGGCGATGTCGATGGCGGGGGCGCCGCGCAGCACGCTGTCAATCTTGCAGAACGCCAGCGCGTCCGGCGACAGATGCGCAGCCGCCGCGGCGGCGGCCCGCGCGCGCGCGGCGTTGGAGCTGCGGTCGCGATTGCCGGTGTTGATCGCCAGCCCGCCGCGCCAGCCGACCGGCGCCGTGGCGGGCGACAGCGCCACCCGCACCGGGCCGCCGAACGGGCCGCCGACCGGGCCGCCGTGCGCGAAGGCCGCCGCCGTGTCGAGCGCGCCGGTCAGATCGTCGGCGATCAGCCGGATCATGGCGCGGCGGCGCCGCCCGGCGTGGCGAGCGTCACCGTCAGCCCCGCCGACTGCGCCATCGCCCGCGCGGCGGCGTCGAGGCGCGCGTCGGTGATCAGCGCTGCGAAGGCGTTCAGCGGCGCGACGGTGCGAAAGGCGGGCGCGCGGAACTTGGTGGCGTCGGCCAGCAGCAGACTGCGCCGCGCGTTGCGCAGGATCACGGCCTTGGTCTCCGCCAGCTCGACCGAGGTTTCCGTCACCAGCCCGCCGCTGATCGCGTGGGCGCCCATCAGCGCCAGGTCGGCGTGGATGCCGCGCAGGAACTCAAGCCCCGGCGCGCCGAGCAGCGAGTAGGAACCCTGCCGCAGCACGCCGCCCGGCACGATCAGCGTCACGCCCGCGCTTTCCGACAGCGCCAGCGCGGTTTGCAGGTCGATGGTCACGGCGGTCAGCGCGACGCCGCGCGCCACCACCGCCCGCGCGGCGGCGCGCGCGGTGGTGCCGGTGTCGAACACCACGCATTGACCGGGCGCCACCTCGGCGGCGGCGGCTTCGCCGATGGCGATCTTTTCGGCGGTCGAGAGCCGCTCCGCCTCCGCCGCGTCAGGTTCGAAAGCGGCGAGGCGGCGCTCCGGCGCCATCACGCCGCCCGGCATCCGCGCCAGCGCGCCTTGCGCCGCCAGCATGTCGATGTCGCGGCGCACGGTCGATTCCGACGCGCCGATGGCGTCGGCCAGCTGCGTGACGGTCGCCGCGCCGCTCTGGCGGACGTGACGCAGAATTCGGTCTCGGCGCATCGCGGGGATCATCGGCGAATCAGGCCACAGAGCGGCCCGCCGCGTCAACAGGCGCGACGCCGGCGGCTCAGCGCAGCCGTCCGATGGCGTAAGTCGGCGCGGCGCCGCCCTGCGCATCAAGAAACGCCGCCAGCCGCGAAGGGTCGGGCGTCTCGGGGTCGTCGGAGATCGCGTCGGCGGCGATGCCGCCGGTCACGAACAGCGTGTCGATGCCCTGCGCCGCCGCGCCCGCGACATCGGTGGCGATGCCGTCGCCGACCGCCAGCACCCGATGCGGCCCCGGCCCGCGCAGGCGCGTCAGCACCTCGGCGCCGAGGGCATAGATCGGCGCGTGCGGTTTGCCGGAATAGGTGACGGCGCCGCCCGCCGCACGATAGGCCTCGGCGATGGCGCCCGCGCAATACAGCCGCTCATGGCCGCGATCCACAATCACGTCGGGGTTGGCGCACAGCATCGGCAGGCGGCGCGCGCGCCACGCCCGGATCGCGGGGGCGTAGGTCTCGGGCGTCTCGCTACTGTCATCGACAAAGCCCACGCAGATCACGCTGTCGGCTTCATCGGCGCCGACAAGCGCGGCGCCCAGCCCGTCGAAGAAATCCAGATCGCGCGGCGGGCCGACATAAACCACGCGGCGGCCGAAATCCCCGGCGCGCACCGCCGCGCGCGCCGCGTCGCCAGAGGACACGATGGCGTCCCAGCAATCCTCGGGCGCGCCCATGGTGGCGAGGTGGCGCGCCACCGGTTCCGCCGCGCGCGGCGCGTTGGTCATCAGGATCACGCTCTTGCCCTGCGCGCGAAACGCCCGCAGCGCCGCCACGGCGGCGGGATAGGCCGCCAGCCCGTTGTGCAGGCAGCCCCAGAGATCGCAGTAAAGCGCGTCATAGTCGGCGGCGATGTCGTCGAGGCGGGCGATGATCGGGGTCGTCTGCAAGGCGGTCATGGCGGCTCCGTCGCTGGTCGGCCCCGCGATAGGCGGTTGCGGGCGGGGCGTCAACGCGCCCCGTCTTGCGTCTCGCCTTGCGTCTCGTCTCGCGCGTCGCGCGGCGGCGCGCGCCGCCACAGCGGGCGCACGACGAGGAACGCGCGATACCCCGCCTCGCCGATCCAGACGAAAGGCGCGCGGTCGAGCGCGCGCGCCAGCGGCGCAAGGCGCGGGTTCGCGCGCCACACCGCCAGAAAGGCGCGAAACCCCGAGACCAGCCGCCCGTCGGCGCGGCGGGCGTGAAACCGCCTCAGCGCCGCGTCGCGCCCGATCTCGGGCGGCGCGCACCCCGCCGAGGCGTCGCGCCAGGCGATGCGGTCGCCGCCCGGCGCGCGCTGATAGAGCGCGATCTCGGCGCGGCACAGCGGGCAGGCGCCGTCGAAGAACACTTCGGCGGCGCGGGCGGGGTCGGCGGGCGGCGCGCCGGTCGCGGCGCTGGGCTGGGTCATTGTCATGGGTTAGATGTATGCCGAGCGTCGTCCGTCGCCAGTGGAGATCCGCCCCATGTTGCGCACTGTTCCCCCCGCCGCCCGCTGGCTGGGCCTGTCTGGGCTGATCCCGTTCATGGCGCTCGCCGCGCTTTCGCTTATGGCGCCGGGGCCGTGGGACGCCGTGGCGCGCGGGGCGCTGGCGTTCTATGGCGCGGTGATCCTGTCGTTCATGGGCGGGTGCCGCTGGGGGCTGGCGGCGGCGGGGATGGGCGAGGGGCCTGCGCTGCGTCCGCTGGCGCTGTCGGTGGCGCCGTCGCTGTGGGCGTGGATCGCGCTGATGGCGCCCGCGCCGGTCGATCTGGGGATGCTGGCGCTGGGGCTGCTGGCGCTCTGCGCCGCCGACGTGGCGCTGACGCGGGCGGGCGGCGCGCCCGCCTGGTGGCCTGCGCTGCGCTGGCCGCTGACGCTGGGCGCTTCGGTCTCGCTGGCGCTGGCGATGGCGACCTGATCGCGCCGACGCTTCGCGCCCTGCGTGCACTCCGCGCGCGCAGGGGCTTGACGGCGCGGCCCGAGTCGCCCTATCTCGGGGTCACCTGTTAGCACTCACCGGCGGCGAGTGCTAACATCTGTCCACCGGCCGCCGACACGTCAGGCGCTACGGCATTAGGGAGCGACTTCCATGAACTTCAAGCCACTGCACGACCGCGTTCTGGTTCGCCGCATCGAGGGCGAGGAAAAGACCTCGGGCGGGCTGATCATCCCCGACACCGCCAAGGAAAAGCCCCAGGAGGGCGAGGTCATCGCCGTCGGCGAGGGCGCGCGCAAGGACAACGGCGAGCTGATCGCCCCCGCCGTCAAGGCCGGCGACCGCATCCTGTTCGGCAAGTGGTCGGGCACCGAGGTCAAGATCGACGGCGAAGACCTGCTGATCATGAAGGAAAGCGACATTCTCGGCATCGTCGAGGGCAAGGCGTCGGCCAAGAAGGCCGCCTGAGCCGCGCTTTTCCGACCCATACACTGCAATTTCAGGAGCATCCGACATGGCTGCCAAAGACGTCAAGTTCAGTTCCGACGCGCGCGACCGCATGGTCAAGGGCGTCAACATCCTCGCCAACGCGGTCAAGGTGACGCTGGGCCCCAAGGGCCGCAACGTGATCATCGACAAGTCGTTCGGCGCGCCGCGCATCACCAAGGACGGCGTGACGGTCGCCAAGGAGATCGAACTTTCCGACAAGTTCGAGAACATGGGCGCCCAGATGGTGCGCGAAGTGGCCTCCAAGACCAACGACACCGCCGGTGACGGCACCACCACCGCCACCGTGCTCGCCCAGTCGATCGTGATCGAGGGCATGAAGACCGTCGCCGCCGGCATGAACCCGATGGACGTGAAGCGCGGCATCGACGCCGCCGTGCTCAAGGTGGTCGCCGAGATCAAGCGCCTGTCGCGCCCGGTCACCGGCACCGCCGAGATCGCTCAGGTCGGCTCGATCTCCGCCAACGGCGAGAAGATCATCGGCGAGAAGATCGCCGAAGCGATGCAGACTGTGGGCAACGAGGGTGTGATCACCGTCGAAGAGTCCAAGACGATGGAGTTCGAGCTCGAGACCGTCGAGGGCATGCAGTTCGATCGCGGCTACCTCAGCCCCTACTTCATCACCAACGCCGACAAGATGGTGGCCGAGCTTGAGGATGTGTACATCCTGCTGCACGAGAAGAAGCTGAGCTCGCTGCAGCCGATGGTGCCGCTGCTGGAGGCCGTGATCCAGACCTCCAAGCCGCTGCTGATCATCGCCGAGGATGTCGAGGGCGAGGCGCTGGCCACGCTGGTGGTCAACAAGCTGCGCGGCGGCCTGAAGATCGCCGCCGTCAAGGCGCCGGGCTTTGGCGACCGCCGCAAGGCCATGCTGCAGGACATCGCGATCCTGACCGGCGGCCAGGTGATCTCCGACGA
>CAZRFB010000302.1:0-3884 GCA_964599185.1 uncultured Rhodobacterales bacterium
GCAAGCGCGCGAGCACGAGGAAACCGCTTGACCCAACGGGTCGAGCCTGACTCTATGAGCCAGTCGGCCAGACTGCCCGAGGCGTGGAATGGCTGCCCACGATGCCGTGGAATCAATGCCCATCTTCCGTGGAATACGCACATTGACGGCTCCTTGACTTTCTGGCGGTCGCCTCGTCGTTTGGCGCACGCGGCGTCGCACACGACATCCGCAAGCCGCCGTTGCGCGGCGGGCGAAGGTATTGATCAGAAGGCTTGGCGGCGATGGTCGGGCGTCGGGAATGCGGCGACGATCCGAGCGCCGCAGATATGCGCACAATTTGATTGATCGACCGTGAATGCGCGCGCAGCTGTCAGCTGCGGCTTGCATTCGGCATGTGCGCGTCTACCGTCCCCCCCCGTATGTGTGGGTCTGAGGAATGGAAATGCATATGAGTCGGGTACTCTTGGCGGTTTTGTCCGTCGGCCTTCTTGTTGGAACGCGCCCCGCCGCCGCCCCGGTCTGGCGCACGATGCAGGATGTCGCTTTCCGGCAGTCCATCGAGGCGACGGTGCGGGGCGTCACCTCCCTCGAGGTCTCGCCCGATGGCGGCGCGCTCTACGCCGCCACGCTTTTTGGTCTGCTGCACCGGTGGCCGCTCGATCCTGAGACGGGCGCGCTGGGAGAGATGCAGACCCTGGAACTCCCCTATTTCCAGGACAGCGAAGGCCCACGGGGCATGATCGGACTGGCGTTCGATCCGTCCGACCCGATGGTGCTGTGGGTTACCGACAATCACCCGGTCGCGCTTCAAGGCGCCAATGAGCGGCGCCCTGATTTCACCGGGCGGATATCGCGGGTGCGTCTGGCGCCCGGCGAAGCGTTTGGCGGCGTGGCGGAACCCTATGTCAGCGGCTTGCCGCGGTCCTGCGGTGACCACCTGTCCAACAGCTTGCAGTTCCGGGCGAACCCCGATCCGGCGCCAGGTGCGCCTGCGCATCTGCTCTACATGACGCAAGGATCCAATTCGGCGCGGGGTGAGGCCGACCGGTCATGGTGCTATCGCCCGGAGCGTCTGCTCAGCGCCGCGGTGCTGGAGATCGATCCGCGCAGAACCCCGCCGCCCGGCGGGTTTGACGTCACAACTGAACCGCTGCCGGCGACCGGCGGAAACCGGCGTCTCGGCTATGACTTCGTCGTCGTCGGCACTTTCTGGCCCAGCGACGACGGCGACCTCAAGAACGGCGGCATCGCCATCGACAGCGGACCGTGGTCGGGAAACCACCTGCATTTCGCTGCGAACGGCGTCGCTGAAGTGTATGCGACACGGGAGGGCGGCGGCGCGCCGCTCCACCGCTTCTATGATCCGTTCGCCGAGGATGCGCCGGTTCGCCTCTTCGCCACCGGCGTACGCAACGGCTATGATCTTGTCTGGCACTCAAACGGCCATCTCTACGTTCCCTCGAACGGCCCCGTGGCCGGCGGCTCGACACCGGACGATCCGCGCACCCCGGCCAACGAGGCGCTGTCGCGCGTCGTGCGCGGCGCGGACCACCTTTTCCGGTTGCGGCGGGGCAGCTACGCCGGCCATCCCAATCCGCTGCGCGACGAATTCATCGCCCAGGGCGGCAACCCCACCGCGCAGGTCGATCATGACGAAGTCGAGGACTACCCGGTCGGCACGCTGCCCGATCCGCGCTTTGACATCTCGGCCGTCTATACGCTCGGGTTTCATCTGTCGCCGAACGGAGCTGTGGAATATCGCGGCGCCGCGCCGCTCGACGGCGCGCTGATCGTCGCCAACTTCTCGCGCGGCAATAATCTTCTGGCCCTGACGTTCGACGATGAGGGCGTCGTAAATTACGAGACCACCCTGCGCGATGCTGAAGGCGTGGAGATCGTCAACAGCGATCCGCTTGACGTGGCGATGGGGACTGGCGGTCGCCTCTATCTCGCCACGATGGAGCGCTCCAACGCCCGCAGCCGCATCATCCGCCTTGAGCCGGATGAGGCGATCATCGAAGATTTCGCGCAATAGCGCGCCTCAGCGCTCATAGCCGCGGCCCTGACCCCAGGCCCAGGCGTCGGCGATCATGCGATCAAGGTCGCTGCGGGTGGGCCGCCAGCCCAGTTCGGCCATCGCGAGCGATCCGTCGCAGACCAGCCGCGACGGATCGCCCGGCCGACGCGGGCCATCTTCTCTGGGGATGTCGGTTCCGGTTACGGCGCAGGCGCGTTCGATCACCTCGCGCACCGAATAGCCGCGGCCGACGCCGAGGTTGAAGGCGCCGCCCGGCGCCCCGCCGAGCAGGCGGCGAAGCCCCAGAACATGCGCGTCGATCAGGTCTTCGACGTGCAGATAATCGCGGATGCAGGTGCCGTCCGGGGTGGGATAGTCGCGTCCATGCACGGTGATGGCGGCGCGGCGACCGCTTGCGGCGTCCAGCACCAGCGGGATCAGGTGCGTCTCGGGGCGGTGATGCTCGCCGATGTCGCGCGCCTCCGAGGCGCCGGCGACGTTGAAGTAGCGAAAGATCACCGAGCGCAGCCCGGTCGCGGCGCCGATGTCGCCCAGCATCCGTTCCACCGCCAGCTTGGTGGCGCCGTAGGGGTTGGTGGGCAGTTGCGGCTCGGTCTCGGCGATCAGCGCCGACTGCGCCTCGCCATAGGTGGCGGCGGTGGAGGAGAACACAAAGGCGTCAACGCCCGCCGCCACGGCCGCCTCGACCAGGTTCAGCGTGCCGCCGACGTTGTTGCGCCAGTATCGGCCGGGCTGCGCCACCGACTCGCCCACCAGCGACAGCGCGGCGAAATGCATGACCGCGACCGGGCGCCACGCAGCGAAGGCCGCTGCGAGCGCGCCAGCGTCGAGCAGGTCGCCCTCGACGGCGGGGCCGAATTTCACCGCGTCGCGCCAGCCTGTCGAGAAATTGTCAAAGGCGACCGGCTCGAAGCCCTCCGCCGCCAGCCGTCGGCAGGCGTGGCTGCCAATATAGCCTGCGCCGCCTGTCACCAGAACGCGATCCATCCGTCCACTCCGCCGTTGTAACGCCGCTATTCTTTAACGCATCGCGGCGATTGGAAAAGCGAAAGCGCCGGTTCGGATGGGGCGGGAAGACGATTCATCGAATTTTCGGAGAATTCGCCGATCATGCCGCCGCGGCGCTCCTTGCCCGCCGGGCGGCGCCCGACCGGCCACCCCTGCGCCGCACTCATGGAGAACGTCCAGAATGACAAGCAAGATCTCTTCCGACCGGGCGGCGTCGCCCACCGGTCCCGCAACCGCATTGCGACCGATCGCGCCCGACGACGCGACCGATCTGCCCGGCGGCGAGGCGCGCAGCCTCTATGTCGGCGCCGCCGGCGCGGTGGCGGTGATCGACGCCACGGGCGGCCAGTCGGTGATCCTGTCGGCCGCCCACCAGTATCACCCGGTCCGGGTGCGCCGCGTGCTGGCCACCGGCACCACGGCGGGCGGGTTGCTGGCGATCTACTGAGCGCGCGCCACGCATCGCCGCCTGGCGCGGGGTCCGCCGCAAGGCCCCGCGCCAGGCGCACGGCGCCCGGCGCGGGGAGGCGTCGGCCGGATCCCTAGAGCCAGTCGCCCCAGACCTGTCCCGCCTGATGGTCGAGGCGGCTGTCGCCGTGCGAGTCATCAAGATAGCCGACCACGGCCTGCGCGAAGGCTTCCGGGGCGGCGGAGGGCTCAAGCGCGAATCCAGCCAGTTCGACAAGGGTCTCATCGCCGCCCGCGGATGCGCGCAGCGCCGCCGCCGTTTCGATCTCCAGCCAATCCGTGCGCAACGGCTCGCCGCCGTCGCGCTGTCCGACGAATTCGATCACATCGCCGGCGGCCAGGTTGAGGCCGGCGATCACGCGCTCGGCGCGGCTGTTGGGGTTGGCGA
>CAZRFB010000303.1:0-5783 GCA_964599185.1 uncultured Rhodobacterales bacterium
TACGTCAACATCGGCAAGGGCGAGCAATTCGACCCGGCGTTCCTCGCCATCGCGCCCAACAACCGGATGCCCGCCATCATCGATCCCGCAGGGCCGGACGGCGCGGCGGTGTCGCTTTTCGAGTCGGGCGCCATCCTGCAATACCTCGGGCGCAAGACCGGCCAGTTCTACGGCGCGACCGAGCGGGAGCGCATCGAGATCGAGCAATGGCTGATGTGGCAGATGGGCGGTGTCGGCCCGATGGCCGGTCAGGCGCACCATTTCCTGAAATACGCGCCCGAGCGCATCCCCTACGCCATGGACCGCTACCGCAACGAGGTGAGCCGCCTCTACGGCGTGCTCAACCGCCGCCTCGCCGACCGCGACTATGTCGCCGGACCCTACTCGATCGCCGACATGGCGATCTGGCCCTGGGCGCAAGGGTGGGAGGCGCAGGAGCAGGACATCGCCGAATTCCCACACATGAAGGCGTGGCTCGACCGGATCTGGGCGCGCCCGGCGGTGCAGACCGGGCGCAAGCTGGGCGAGGAAAAGCGCATGAACCTCGCCGACGACAAGGAGGCGCAAAAAGTGCTGTTCGGCCAGAAGGCGCGCTGAGGGCGCCAGCCCTCTCACGCGGCGCCAGCCCCCTCACCTGTTTCGCGCCAGCCCCCTCACCCCGACCCTCTCCCCCAAGGGGGAGAGGGGGCGCGCGCTGGGCCGACGGCGCCCAGGCTTGCTCCCCCGGCGCCGATATCGCCTCCTCTCCCCTTTGGGGGAGAGGGTCGGGGTGAGGGGGATTCGCGCCGCGTGAGGGGGAATTCGCGCCGCCACCGCTATTTCGTGCCGAACATCCGGTCGCCCGCGTCGCCGAGGCCCGGCAGGATATAGCCGTGCTCGTTCAGCCGCTTGTCCACGGCGGCGGTGAACACCCGCACGTCGGGGTGCGCCTGCGCCATCCGCGCCACGCCTTCAGGCGCCGCCAGCAGGCACATGAAGCGGATGTCCTGCGCGCCGCGCTCCTTGAGCTTGTCCACCGCCGCCACGGCGGAGTTGGCGGTGGCCAGCATCGGATCGACCACCACCACCGGGCGCGCGTCGAGATCGCCGGGCAGCTTGCAGTAGTATTCCACCGGCGTCAGCGTCTCGGGGTCGCGGTAGAGGCCGATGAAGCCGACGCGGGCGGAGGGCGACAGCTCCAGCACCCCCTCCAGCATCCCGTTGCCCGCGCGCAGGATCGACACCAGCGCCAGCTTCTTGCCCGCGATGCACGGCGCCGACATCTCCATCAGCGGCGTGTCGATGCTGCGGCTGGTCAGCGGCAGATCGCGCAGCACCTCATAGCCGACCAGCAGGCTGATCTCGCGCAGAAGCTGGCGAAAGCTGGCGGTGGAGGTGTCGCGCTCACGCATCAGCGTCAGCTTGTGCTGCACCAGCGGGTGCGTGACGATGGTCAGCGTGTCGTGATGGGCAGGTTCTGCCATGGGGTGCTCCGGGGTCAGGCGAGCCGCGCCGACAGGCGGGCCTTCAGCGCGTCGTCGCAGAACGCGGCGGCCAGCGCGTCGGCGGTGATAGCGCGCATCGTCGCGCGATCCCAGCCGCAGGCGGCGGCGGCGGCTGCGTATTCGCGCGTCATGTCGGTGTGAAAAAATGGCGGATCGTCGGTGGACAGGCTGACGCGCACGCCCGCCGCGCGCAAGGCGCCCAAGGGGTGCGCCGCGCGGTCGGGGTAGAGGCCAAGCGCGATGTTGGCGCCGGGGCAGACCTCCAGCATCACGCCCTGCCCCGCCAGCCGGTCCAGCAGCGCCGCGTCCTCCACCGCGCGCACGCCGTGGCCGACGCGCGCCACGCCCAGCGCGTCGAGCGCGGCGCGCACGCTGTCAGGGCCGCCAAACTCGCCCGCGTGGGCGGTCAGCCCCAGCCCCGCCTCACGCGCGATGGCGAAGGCGGGGGCGAAATCGGCGGCGGCGAAACAGCGCTCGTCACCCGCCATGCCGAAGCCGACGACGCGCGGATGCGCGGCCCGCGCCGCCAGCGTCGCGGCGCGGCGCGCAGCCTCGGGGCCGAGGTGGCGCACGCACAGCGGGATGAACCGCGCGACGATCCCGGTCGCGTCCTCCGCCGCCTCCGCGCCCGCGCTCACGGCGGCCAGATGTTCGTCCCAGCGCTCCGGCCCGGCATGGTCGGGCGACAGGAACAGTTCGGCGTAGATCACGCCCTCGGCGGCGCAGGCGCGCAGCACGGCCTCGGCCAGCGCCGCGTCGTCCTGCGCCGTGCGATAGAGCGCGGCGACGCGGTCATAGGCGGCGAGAAACCCGCCGAAACCCGCCCACGCATAGCCGCCCCCGGCGTCGAACAGCCCCGCCGCCTCGACGCCCTTGCGCGCGGCGAGGGCGCGGCTGAGCGCGGGCGGAGCAGCGCCTTCAAGGTGCAGGTGCAGCGCGACCTTCGGCTCCCGCCGCCAGAACGCGGCGCCGTCGTCCTCAGTCATGAAAGCCCCGGAACGGGGCGTCGGCGCCGCGCTTCAGCCAGTTGTCCGCCGACCAGCGCGCGGCGCGGTCCACCACATGCAGCGCATAGGCCATGCGCGAGCGCGCCGAGCGGTTGGGGCCGGAGCGGTGCGGAACCAGCCCGTGCAGGATCACCAGCGCCCCCTCCGGCGCCTCCAGCGCCACCTCGCCGCCCATGTCCCACGCAGAGTCGTCCAGCACGTCCACCACCAGGTCGCCGTGCTGATAGTGAAAGCGCCGCTTCAGCCCGGCGCGGTGGCCGCCGGGCAGCGCGAACAGGCAGCCGTTCTCACGGTCCGCCGCCTCCAGCGCCACCCAGAAGCCGATCACCGACGACGGCTCGGTGTGCAGAAAGGTCGCGTCCTGATGCAGATCGACCTCGCCGCCGATCTCGGGCTGCTTGCAGATCACCATCGACTGCGCCAGCACCGGGTCGGCCATCCCCAGATCGGCGGCGGTCTCGGCCAGCCGCGCGTCGCGCGAAAAGGCGCTGAACACCGGGTCGAGATCGTGCAGCGCGTGGCCGATCTTGTTGACCGCGCGCGCCTTGGGACGGTTCAGCGCGCCGTCCGGCCCGACCGCGCCCTCCTCGACGAAGAACCGCACCTTGTCGCCGCTGTCTCGGAAATAATCGGCGCGCGCGTGGCTTTGGGCATGGGCGGAGAAGGCGACGCGGTTCTCGTCGGGGTCGAAGCCCTCGATCAGCGCGCGGGCGCGGGCGCGCAAGGCGGCGCAGGCGTCGGCGTTCGCAAAGCCGTCGAGCACCAGAAAGCCGTCGCGCGCCCAGGCCGCCTGCATCGCAGGCGCAAGCCGCCCGTCGCCGGGATAGTCGAAGCGGGTCATGCGAAGCTCTCCCCATGCGGCCCCGGCGGCAGGCCCAGATGCGCGGCCAGCGTCGCCGCCACGTCCGAAAAACCCCGCCGCCCCAGCGCGCGGGGCTTCAGGCCAGGCCCTGCGCACAGGATCGGCACCATCTCGCGGGTGTGGTCGGTGCCCGCCCAGGTCGGGTCGTTGCCGTGGTCGGCGGTCAGGATCAGCAGGTCGCCGGGGCGCAACGCGGCCAGAAAGCGCGGCGCGGCGGCGTCGAACGCCTCCAGCGCGCGGGCGTAGCCGGAAACGTCGCGGCGGTGGCCGTAGAGGCTGTCGAACTCGACGAAATTGGCGAAGCCGAAGTCGCCGTCGCGCGCATCGCCCAGCGTCTCGACCGCGCGCTCGATCAGCCCTGCGTCGCTTGGCGCCTTGCGCACTTCGGATATGCCGCGATGGGCGAAGATGTCGCCGATCTTGCCGATGGCGATGGTGCGCCCGCCCGCCGCCGTCACCCGGTCGCACAGCGTCGGCAGATGCGGCGGGATCGCGTAGTCGCGCCGGTTCGGCGTGCGCTGGAACGCGCCCTCGGCGCCGGTGAAGGGCCGCGCGATCACCCGGCCGATCATCAGCGGATCGAGCAGGCGGCGGGCGATCGCGCAGACCCGATAAAGCCGCTCCAGCCCGAACGCCTGTTCGTGCGCGGCGATCTGGAACACGCTGTCGGCGGAGCCGTAGCAGATCGGTTTGCCGCTGCGCACATGCTCAGGGCCAAGCTCCACGAGGATATCGGTGCCCGAGGCGCGCTTGTTCCCGAGTATCCCCGGCAATCCGGCCTCGGCGATCAGCGCGTCGGTGATGGCGGCGGGAAAGATCGGCGGGGTCGCGCCGAAATAGCCCCAGTCGAAATCCACCGGCGCGCCCGCAAGTTCCCAATGGCCCGAGGGCGTGTCCTTGCCGCGCGAGGTCTCCACGCCCGCGCCGAACCAGGCTTGCGGCGCGGCGGACAGCCCCGGCGGGCGGCGCCCGGTTGCGATCTGCGCGGCGGCGCCGAGGCCCAGCCGGTCGAGATTGGGCAGGCGCAGCGGGCCGGAGCGCCCGTCCTCCGCCCGCCCCGCCGCGCAGGCCTCCGCGATATGGCCCAGCGTGTCGGACCCGGCGTCGCCATAGGCGGCGGCGTCGGGGGCGCCGCCGATGCCGACGCTGTCCATCACGAAAAGGAAGGCGCGCGCCATGGGATCAGCCCTCCGGCCCGATGCGGCGCAGCACGACGCCGGGAACATCGGGCGCGTCCTCACCCAGCGCATAGCCCGCGCGCAGCGCCGCCGCCGCCTTGTCCGCTGCCGCAGCGTCGGCGGCATGGACGCGGCCCAGCGGCGCCGCCGACCCGACATGGGCGCCTAGGCCCGCCAGTTGGTCAAAGCCCACGCGCGGGTCGATGGCGTCGGCGGCGCGGCGCCGCCCACCGCCCAGCTCGATCACCGCCACGCCCACGGCGCGCGCATCGATGCGCGTCACCACGCCCTCGGCCAGCGGAAACACGTCGCGGAGCACCGGGGCTGTGGGCAGATACGCGGCGAAATTCTCCACGATGTCGCCGGGGCCGCCCAGCGCGCGCGCCATGGCGTTGAACTTCTCCGCCGCCGCGCCGCTGTGGAACGCCTCGGCGATACGAGCCGCGCCCGCCGCCGCATCCGCCGCCAGCCCCGCCAGCGCCAGCGCCTCGCCGCCCAGCGCCAGCGTCGCATCCCACAGCCGCGCGTCGATCTCATGGCCCGAGAGAAACGCGCAGGCGTTGGCGACCTCCAGCGCGTTGCCCGCCGCGCTGGCCAGC
Organism: uncultured Rhodobacterales bacterium; assembly: GCA_964599185.1. Classification (GTDB taxonomy): domain Bacteria; phylum Pseudomonadota; class Alphaproteobacteria; order Rhodobacterales; family Rhodobacteraceae; genus Rubrimonas. The sequence goes on from CAZRFB010000303.1 coordinate 5,131, forward strand.
GGCTCGTTCATGTCGGTCATCAGCGCGGTGGTGCGGCACCCGGCGCCGTTGGCGACCCGCACCAGACTTTCGGCCAGCGCCTGCGCCTCCGCCACCGTCAACATGAACGCGCCCGAGCCGCATTTCACGTCGAGCACCAGCGCCTCCAGCCCCGCCGCCAGCTTTTTCGACAGGATCGAGGCGGTGATGAGGTCGATGCTCTCCACCGTCGCGGTCACGTCGCGGATCGCGTAGAGCTTGCGGTCGGCGGGGGCGAGGTCGGCGGTCTGGCCGATCACCGCGCAGCCGACATCCGCCACCACCCGCCGAAACGTTTCTGCGTCGGGCTGGGTGGCGTAGCCGGGGATGCTGTCGAGCTTGTCCAGCGTGCCGCCGGTGTGGCCCAGGCCGCGCCCGGAGATCATCGGCACATACGCCCCGCAGGCCGCCAGCGCGGGCGCCAGCATCAGCGAGACGTTGTCGCCCACGCCCCCGGTCGAGTGCTTGTCCAGAACCGGCCCCGGCAAATCCCACGCCAGCACCGCGCCCGAGTCGCGCATCGCCTCGGTCAGCGCCACGCGCTCCGGCACGGTCATGCCGCGAAAGAACACCGCCATGGCGAAGGCGGCGGCCTGATCGTCGGTCACGGCGCCGCTGGTCAGCCCGGCGATGAA
>CAZRFB010000304.1:0-4026 GCA_964599185.1 uncultured Rhodobacterales bacterium
TGGCCGGTGCGCGCGGTCCACGCGCGGTGGGTCTCCGCCAGCAGCGGCGCCGAGCCGGAGACGAACAGCCGCATCCCCGACGCCGCCGCGCGCGTCAGCCCCTCAAGCGCCAGCAACCGCGTGTAGAACGTCGGCACGCCCATCAGCGCGGTGGCGCGGGGAAAGTCGGCCAGCACGGCGCCCGCGTCGAAGCGGGCGTGAAAAAGCAGCGACGCCCCCGCCATCAGCGCGATGTTGGTCGCCACGAACAGGCCGTGGGTGTGAAAGATCGGCAGGGCGTGGATCAGCCGGTCGGCGCTGGTGAACCGCCAACAGTCGCGCAGCGTCAGCGAGTTCGACGCCAGATTGCCGTGGCTCAGAATCGCGCCCTTCGACCGCCCGGTGGTGCCGGAGGTGTAGAGGATCGCCGCCAGATCGCCTGCGGCCCGCGCCGTCGGCGCCATGGGGCGCGCCGCGTCCGCCGCGTCGGCGAGGCCGCCGCGCCCGTCCGCGTCCAGCGTCATCAGCGCCGCCGCGCCCGCCCGGCGCGCGACCGGCGCCAGCGCCCCGGCCTTCACGGGGTCGCAGACGAAAACCACCGGTTCGGCGTCGCCCAGGAAATAGCCGACCTCGTCGGCGGTGTAGGCGGTGTTGAGCGGCAGGAACACCGCGCCCGCCGCCACCGCGCCCAGATAGAGCGTCAGCGCCGCGACCGATTTCTCCACCTGCGCCGCCACCCGGTCGCCGGGCTTCACCCCGGCGGCGGCCAGCGCGCCGCAGACCTGCGCCGCGCGCGCCCAGAGGTCGGCGTTGGAGACCACCGCGCCGGCGTCGGCGCCGCCCGATAGTTCTGCGAACGGCGCGGCCTCGCGCCCTCGCGATCCCGCCATCAGCGCCGCGATCAGGTGATTGTCATGGTCCATGCCCGCTCTCCGGCGCCGTTCAGGAGTGTTCTTCCTGGTGGGTCTCCACCAGCACGCGGTTCATAGCCTTCAGCGCATCGACATGGAACAGCGCGCCCACCAGCTCCGGCGCGGCGCCGTCGCGCAGCTCCACCACCGGCAGGAAGGCGCCCTTCAGCCGCTCGAACAGCGGCAGCGCGACGGCGAGCGTGTCGTCCTGCGTGACATAGGCGCCCTGATCGACCAGCGCCTGCGCCGCGCTGTCCGACACGCCGTCCTCCGAACCGCGCAGCCGCATCAGGCGGCGCACGGCGATGGTGCGCGGCAGCCAGCTTTCCGGCCCCGCCGCCAGCGCCACCCCGGCGCGGGCAAGCTGGGTGAGAAAGAAGCTCTTGCGCACCAGCCGCTGCGAGACCACCGCCGCCAGCGACGTGGCCACCATCACCGCGATCGCGGCCTGATAATCGCCGGTCATCTCGAACACGATCAGCGTGGTCGAGATCGGCGCCCCCAGCACCGCCGCCGCCACCGCGCCCATGCCGACCATGGCGTAGAGCCCCTCCTCGCCCGCCATGGCGGGAAATATCCCCGTCGCCACGGCGCCGAACGCCGCGCCGGTCAGCGCGCCCAGCATCAGCGACGGCGAGAACACGCCGCCGCCCATCCGGCCCGCGAAGGTGACCGCGACCGCGACCACCTTGACCACGGCGAACGCGACGCAGGCCCAGAAATCCAGCCCCATGGTCAGCGCGCGCGAGGTCGTCTCGTAACCGACGCCGATGATGTGCGGAAAGCCGGCCGCGATCACCCCCAGCACGGCGCCCGCGAACGCGGGACGCTGGATCGTGCTCAGCCCCAGGCGGCGCTGAACCCGGTCGCCGACGTGCTCTGCGATGAAGATCGCCCGCATCATCGCCACCGCCGCCAGCCCGCACAAAAGCCCCAGCAGCGCGAAGGCGGGCAGTTCGGCGTAGAAGCCCGGCGTCGGCGCGGGCAGCGTGAATTCGGTCACGTCGCCCATATGGGTGCGGCTGATCACCGCGCCCGCCACCGAGGCCATCACGATCGGGCCGAAGGCGTGCACCGCGTAATGGCGCAGCACCACCTCCAGCGCGAACAGCGCGCCGGCCAGCGGCGCGTTGAAGCTGGCCGACACCGCCGCCGCCGCCGCGCAGCCCAGGATGTCGCGCGCGCTGAGATCGTGCAGCTTCAGCCGCTCCGAGGTCCAGCTGGCGATCACGGCGGCCAGATGCACCACCGGCCCCTCGCGCCCGGTGCTGCCGCCGCTCGACAGGGTGATCAGCGCCGCCGCCGCCGCCGCGCCGCCCGCGCGCAGGTCCACCCGCCCGTCGCGCAGCGCGGCGGCGTGGATCACGTCGGCCACGCCCAGCGCCTTGCCGTCGGGCGTGAAGGTCTTGAGCACCCAGCCGACCGCGAAGCCGCCGAGGATCGGGATCACGATCACCACCAGCGGGTTGAGGTCGGCGGCGTGGCTGTGGATGGTGGCGTCGTCGGCGCCGTAGAACAGCCCCTGCAGCGCCGAGATCGACAGCCGGAAGCCGATGGCGGCGTATCCCGCCGCCACGCCCACCGCCAGCGCGGTCAGCCAGAACGCGGCCTGCGCCGTCGCCTTCGCGCCCGCATCGTCATTCGCTCGCCGCATGGTCGCTCCCCGGCGTCGCTCCCCGGCGCCGCCTCGCCGCATCCAAGCATAGAGAGCGTCACCATGGCGTCAAAGCCGGGCGGCGTCACGCCAGCTAGAGCGCGGCGCGCCAGCGCGCGCGATAGCCGGCGATGTCTGCGGCCAAAGGCGCCGCGGGAGGCGCGTCGGGCGGCGCCGCCCGCAGGTCGCCCCAGTGCGCCAGCAGGAACGCGCCCCCTGCCGGACCGGCGGCGGCCGCTCCGGCGGGGCGGACGCGGTCGGCGGGGCGCAGCGCGGCGAGCGCAGCCATGAAAACGGCGTTCGCCGCGAACGGCCCGTCCACCAGCACCTCGCCCGCCGCGCCCAGCCGGTCAAGCGCCTGATCGGTCATCAGCGCGGCGTAGAGGCTGGCCAGCGCCGCCGTTGCGCCCGGCGCCTGCGGCAAGTCTCCGGCGATCCGCCCCGCCCGCCCGGCGTAAGGTCCGCCCTGCGCCGCGAAGCATGGCAGCGCCAGCGCGCCGGAGGCGACCACGGCGCAGGCGGCGTCAGGCGTCGGCGCGGCGTCGCCTGCGGCGATGGCGGCGTATTCCCGCCCGCCCATGAACTTCGCGGTCGGCGTCGGGCGGCTAAGCACATCGACGCCGGCCTGCATGTCCGCCGCCGGGTCCAGCCGCGCCACGTCGCCGCCGACGTGCATCGCCACGATCCAGGTGCCGGTCGAGACCACCGCGAACGGCGGCGCGCGCCCCACCAGATGCGGCAGCAGCGCGGCGTTGCTGTCATGGGCGCCGCAAACGACGCGGGTCCGCGGCGAAAGCCCGGTTGCGGCGATCACCGTGGGCAGAGGCGGCCCCAGCGTCTCCCACGCCGGGCGCAGCGGCGGCAAGAGCCGCGCCCAGCCCTGCGCCTGCATCAGCGTCGAGGGGCGCGCCGCCAGCGGCGCCCACAGATCGCTGTGGCACGACAGCGAGGTGACCTCCGCCGCCGCGACGCCCGACAGCCGCCATGCCCAGTATTGCGGCCCGGTCAGCAGCCACCGCGCGCGCGCGAAGGCCTGCGGCTGCTCGCGCGCCTGCCAGAACAGCTGCCGCCCGAGGTTCATGCCGCACGCCTGCGGCGGCGAGAACGTCTCGGCGAAGGCCGGGCGCTGCGCGGCGTAGGCGTCGGCGACCGCCTCCAGCCCCGTCCATTCATAGTCCATGACCGGCAGGACCAGCCCGGCGTCGTCCACCAGCGCGGCGCAGGCGCCATGGACCACGGGAACCACCGCCTCGACGGGGCCGAGCGCGGAAAACGCCTTCAGCGCGCCGAGGATGAACGCCCACAGCGCGTCGGCGTCGCAATGCGGATAGGGCGGGCCGCCGATCACGCGGTTCTCCACGCTGCGCGTCGCCAGCGCGGCGCCGTCGTCGTCGAGCAGCACGACGCGGGCGTGGGTCTTGCCGATGTCGATGACCGCCGCCGTCATCCGCGCCGCCCCGCCATCAGCCGCCGGATCACGAT
>CAZRFB010000305.1:0-3774 GCA_964599185.1 uncultured Rhodobacterales bacterium
CCGCTATCCCAACGGCGAGGAGCGCTGCATCGCCTGCAAGCTGTGCGAGGCGATCTGCCCGGCGCAGGCGATCACCATCGAGGCCGAACCGCGCGAGGACGGCTCGCGCCGCACCACGCGCTACGACATCGACATGACCAAATGCATCTACTGCGGCTTCTGTCAGGAGGCCTGCCCGGTGGACGCCATCGTCGAGGGGCCGAACTTCGAATTCGCCACCGAGACGCGCGAGGAGCTGTTCTACAACAAGGACAAGCTGCTCTCGAACGGCGACCGGTGGGAGCGCGAGATCGCGCGCAACATCGAGATCGACGCGCCTTACCGCTAAGCTGACAGGATCGGAACCCGCCATGGGCGTCGCCGCACTCGCATTCTACGTTTTCGCCTTCGTCGCGGTCGCGGCGGCCCTGATGATGACGCTCGCGCGCAACCCGGTGCATTCGGTGCTGTGGCTGATCCTGACGTTCTTCTCCGTCGCCGGCCTGTTCGTGCTGGTGGGGGCCGAATTCGTCGCGATGCTGATGCTGATCGTCTATGTCGGCGCGGTGGCGGTGCTGTTCCTGTTCGTGGTGATGATGCTCGACGTCGATTTCGCCGCGCTGAAATCGGGCGCCTCGGAGTATCTGTCGTTCGGGATGCTGGTCGGCGTGGTGCTGCTGGCGGAGCTTTTGCTGGGCGTGGCGGCGTGGAAATTCAGCGACGCGGCGCTGATCGAGCGCAAGGCGGTGGCGCCGACGCCCGACGACGTGACCAACACGGCGGCGCTCGGGCGGTTGATCTACACCGACTACATCCACCTGTTCCAGACGTCGGGGCTGATCCTGCTGGTGGCGATGATCGGCGCCATCGTGCTGACGCTGCGCAAGCGCGAGGGCATCAAGCGGCAGGACGTGCTGGCGCAGATCTACCGCACCCGCGAACAGTCGGTGGCGCTCAAGGACGTGAAGCCCGGACAGGGCGTGTGAGGGGGGCGGGGCGATGGAAATCGGGCTCGGGCACTATCTGGCCGTGGCGGCGATGCTGTTTGTCATCGGCATTTTCGGCATCTTCGCCAACCGCAAGAACGTGATCGTCATCCTGATGTCGGTCGAGCTGATGCTGCTGGCGGTCAACATCAACTTCGTCGCCTTCTCCAGCCATCTCGGCGATCTGGTGGGGCAGGTGTTCACGCTGTTCGTGCTGACGGTGGCGGCGGCGGAGGCGGCCATCGGGCTGGCGATCATCGTGTGCTTCTTCCGCAACCGCGGCGCCATCGATGTCGAAGACGTCAACATGATGAAGGGCTGAGCGCGATGTTCTCTGTCATCCTGTTCGGCCCGCTGATCGGCGCGCTGCTCGCGGGGTTCGGCGCGCGGGCGCTGGGCGACCGCGGGGCCATGGTGGTCACGACCGCCATCCTGTTTCTCGCCTGCCTGCTGAGCTGGGTCGCGTTCCTCACCCTCGACCATGACGTGGTGCGCCAGATCACCGTGGCGCGCTGGATCGACAGCGGCGCGATGAGCGTGGACTGGGCGATCCGCGTCGATACCCTGACGGCGGTGATGCTGGTGGTGGTGACCACGGTCTCGGCCGTGGTGCACCTCTACTCCATCGGCTACATGGAGGAGGATCCCGGCAAGGCGCGGTTCTTCGCCTATCTGTCGTTCTTCACCTTTGCGATGCTGATGCTGGTGACGGCCGACAATCTGGTGCAGATGTTCTTCGGCTGGGAGGGGGTGGGCGTCGCCTCCTATCTGCTGATCGGCTTCTGGTATCAGAAGGAGAGCGCCAACAACGCGGCGATGAAGGCGTTTATCGTCAACCGCGTCGGCGACTTCGGCTATGCGCTGGGCATCTTCGCGCTGTTCTATCTGGTCGATTCGATCCAGTTCAACGACATCTTCGCCGCCGCGCCGGCTCTCGCCGACCGCAGCTTCGCGTTCCTCGGCATGGAGGTGAACGCGGCGGAGACCATCGCGCTGTTGCTGTTCATCGGCGCCATGGGCAAGTCGGCGCAACTGTTCCTGCACACCTGGCTGCCGGACGCGATGGAGGGCCCGACGCCGGTCTCCGCCCTGATCCACGCCGCGACCATGGTGACGGCGGGGGTGTTCCTGGTCTGCCGGATGTCGCCGCTGTTCGAGCACGCGCCCAATGCGCTGCTGATCGTCACCATCATCGGCGCCTCGACCGCGTTCTTCGCCGCGACCGTGGGGCTGGTGCAGAACGACATCAAGCGCGTGATCGCCTATTCGACCTGTTCGCAGCTTGGCTACATGTTCGCCGCAGCGGGCGTCGGCGCCTATGAGGCGGCGATGTTTCACCTGTTCACCCACGCCTTCTTCAAGGCGCTGCTGTTTCTCGGCGCAGGTTCGGTGATCCACGCGATGCACCATGAGCAGGACATGCGCCACTATGGCGGCTTGAAGGACAAGATCCCGGTCACCTTCTGGATGATGATGATCGGCACGCTGGCGATCACCGGCGTCGGGATCCCGTTCCTGCACGTTCTGGGCACGCCGATCGGCTTCGCCGGGTTCGTCTCGAAAGACGTGATCATCGAGAGCGCCTATGCGTCCGCGTCGGGGGCCGCGAACTACGCTTTCTGGCTGCTGGTGGCGGCGGCGGCGATGACGGCGTTCTACTCGTGGCGACTGATGTTCATGACGTTCTACGGCCAGAGCCGCGCCGATCACCACACCTTCGACCATGCCCATGAGAGCCCGCGCGTCATGCTGATCCCGCTGGTCGTGCTGGCGGTCGGCGCCGCGCTGGCGGGGATGGAGTTCTACGGCGACTTTGTCGGCCACAACGAGGCGGTGTTCTGGGGCGTCTCGATCTTCAACGGCGAGGGCAACCATGTGCTGCACGACGCGCATGACGTGCCAGCGCTGGTCAAGGTCGCGCCGTTCCTCGCGATGCTGGCCGGGCTGGGGCTGGCGTGGGTGATGTATGTGAAGGCGCCGGACCTGCCGGGGCGGATCGCGGCGCAGAACCCCGGCCTTTATCGCTTCCTGCTCAACAAGTGGTATTTCGACGAGCTCTACGAGATCGTCTTCATCCGCTCGTTCAAGGCGATCGGGCGCTTTCTGTGGAAGCGCGGCGACGGGGCGACCATCGACGGCGCGATCAACGGGCTGGCGATGGGGGTGACGCCGTGGATCACGCGGCTCGCGGGGCGGGCGCAGTCGGGATACCTGTATCACTACGCCTTCGCGATGCTGCTGGGGATCTCGGCGCTGATCACGTGGTATGCGGTGGTGGGGGGCTAGAGCGATGCCGTTGATTTCCATCATCACCTTCCTGCCGCTGATCGGCGCGGCGATCCTTTTGTTCGGGGTCAAGGGCGACACGCCGCAGGCGCGCGACAACGCCCGCTGGGCGGCGCTGTGGGCCACCAGCGCGACGTTCCTGATCTCGCTGTTCCTGATCGGCGGTTTCGACCCGCAGGACACCGGCTTTCAGTTCGTCGAGGAGCGCGCCTGGCTCGGGCCGCTGACCTATCGCGTCGGCGTCGATGGCGTCTCGATTCTGTTCGTGCTGCTGACGACGCTGATCATGCCGCTCACCATTCTCGCCTCGTGGACCGTCGAGGTCCGCGTGCGCGAATACATGATCGCGTTTCTCGTCCTTGAGACGCTGATGATCGGCGTGTTCGTCGCGCTCGACCTGATCCTGTTCTACCTGTTCTTCGAGGGCGGGCTGATCCCGATGTTCCTGATCATCGGCGTGTGGGGCGGCAAGGACCGGGTCTATGCGGCGTTCAAGTTCTTTCTCTACACGCTGCTCGGTTCG
>CAZRFB010000306.1:0-5084 GCA_964599185.1 uncultured Rhodobacterales bacterium
ACCGAGGAGGCGTGGCAGAGCCGCGTGCAGTGATCGACGTTGTTGTGGCCGAACCCTTTGCGGATCAGCTTCTGGAACAGATAGGCCTCCTCGTTGGAGCATTTGGCCGAGCCGAACCCCGCCACCGCCTTGCCGCCCCAGGTGTCGCGCAAGCCCTTCAGACCGCCCGCCGCAGCCTCCAGCGCCTCCTCCCAGCTCGCCTCGCGGAAATGGGTGAGCGGGTTGGCCGGATCGACGTTCAGGCCCTTGGGCGGCGCATCGCGGCGGCGGATCAGCGGCTTGGTCAGACGGTGCGGGTGGTGGATGTAGTCAAAGCCGAAGCGGCCTTTCACGCACAGCCGCCCCTCGTTGGACGGGCCGTCCACGCCGTCCACCCAGGCGATCTTCTCGTCCTTGATCTTGAACGAAAGCTGACAGCCGACGCCGCAATAGGGGCAGACCGAGCGCACTTCGCGGTCGAAAGCGCGGCTGTCGCCGATCTCGGCCACGGTCGCGGGCAGCAGCGCGCCGGTCGGGCAGGCCTGCACGCACTCGCCGCAGGCGACGCAGCTTGAGGCGCCCATCGGGTCGTCGAAGTCGAACACGATCTTGGCGTCATGGCCGCGCCCGGCCATGCCGATCACCGCGTTGACCTGCACCTCGCCGCAGGCCCGCACGCAAAGGTTGCACTGAATGCAGGCGTCGAGGTTGACCCGCATCGCGACATGGCTTGCGTCGAGCAGCGGCACGCGGGCCTGCTCCAGCGGCGGAAAGCGGCTCTCCGTCACGCCCTGCGCCTGCGCCATGTCCCAGAAATGCGCGCTGCGGTCATGCGCCTCGGCGCGCGGCGGCTGGTCGGCGGCGAGCAGTTCGATCACCATGCGCCGCGCCGCCTCCGGGCGCGCGCCCGCGCTGTTGACCACCATGCCCGCGCTGGGCGTGCGGATGCAGGAGGCCGCCAGCGTGCGCTCGCCGTCGATCTCGACCACGCAGGCGCGGCAGTTGCCGTCCGGCCGATAGCCTTGCGCGTCGCGGTGGCAGAGGTGCGGGAGGGTGGTTCCCTCGCGCTTTGCGACCTGCCAGATGGTCTCGCCGGGCTTTGCGATGACCGGGCGGCCGTCGAGGGTGAAGACGATGTCGGCCATGGCGCCAGTTTCTCCGCGAAAGGCTTTTGCGTGGCGACACTACTCGATCCGGCGGCGGGGGGAAGTGCGCGCATCCGACGCGCCGACGCCGGTTTGCGCGCGGTTTAAGCGGCTGCAAGCCGCCTATCCGCCCCCAGTGCGGCGGATCGGAAACGCCCTCCCCGGATCACTCGACGCGCCCGCATCCACCGGATGCGAATCACCGTGTCGGCGGCGGCGCCGCAGAGGGCGGCGCCGTCACGCTGGTCAGCGAAGGGTGTCCAGCGCCGCGCTGTTGCCGCGCCAGTCCTCGACACGCGGCGACGCGGCGTCGTCGTGCCGACTCTGGGCGAAGTGGTAGGGAACCGCCAGCAGCGCCAGCAGCACAATCAGCGCGCTCACGACAGCGACGCCGGCGCCGGGCGCGGGGGCATGGCCCCGGGTGAGATAGGGAAACGCCATGATCGGACCTCCTCGGCGCAGACCGGACAATCCGGCCCGCGACGCATCCGACATGGCGCCGCCACGCCCATAAGGGAAACGAATTGATTTGATCGCCTCCATCACACTTTGCGATGCAAGCGATCGGCTCACTCTATCGGCTCACGCGATCTGCTCACTCTGCGGGAATGGTCGCCTTGAAGCTCTCGCGCCCGGCGAAATCGGCGTGCCAGGCCGCCAGACCGGGCCGCCCCTCGCGCCAGCCAAGGTCGCTGAAGCGGAAATCGACATAGCCCAGCGCCGCCGCCACCGCGATCGCGCCCGCGTCCAGCGGCCCGGCCAGATGCGCCAGCCACTGCGCCTCCAGCGCGTCGCAGGCGCGCGCGATCTTGAGGCGCTGCGCGTCGATCCAGCCTTGCGCGCGGGCGCCCTCGTCATGCACCCGCGTCTCGTAGATCGCGGCCAGCCCTGCGTCGAGAACGCCGTCGCCGAGCGCCTCCAGCGTCAGCGTGCTCCACAGGCCCGGCCCGGCGGGATAGAGCTTGTGGCCATGGTGCAGACTGTCGAGGTAGCGGCAGATCACCCGGCTGTCGAAAATCGCCGGGCCCTCGGGCCGCTCCAGACAGGGGATCTTGCCGAGCGGGTTGGCGGCGACCGTCAGCGGGTTGGGCGCCATCGGAGAATTGGCGCCGGTGATCAGCGTCACGGCGCCGGTCTGGCCGGTCTCGTGCAGCACAATCATCACCTTGCGCGCATAGGGCGAGGTGGGGGAGTAGTGAAGTTTCATGGCGGGCCTCGGGTGAAGGGAACTCACGACGCCGCATCAGGCGCCCAAAGCCGCGCGCCTGTCCAGCCTCGCCTCAGACCTTGCGCCAGCGCAACCGCCCCAGCGCCGCCGCCTCGATCTCCAGCCCATGGCCGCCGAGGCGCACCACGCGCCGCCAGCGCCCTTCGGCGTCGGCGCGCCCGTTGGCGGGGTCGGCGCGCAGGTCGGCGCCTTCGGGGATGCGGTCGAGCGCGTCCTCGCTGGCCATGTCCACCCGCTCCGGCCCCTCGGCGGCGCGCTTGCGGCTGGCGACATACGCGGCGAGCGCCAGCGCGCCGCCGATCTGGAGGGCGCGCAGCGCGACGGGCGTCAACAGAACGGCGGGAAGGGCCATGGGTGCGATCTCCGCGTCAGGGTCGGGCCTGAGCATACGCCCGCCCGAGCCTGTCGCAAAGCGTCTCGCCGGCTCAGGCGGCGATGCGCGCGCTCTCGATGTGCGCGATCAGCGCCTGCGCGGCGCCCAGCGCCGAGGCGGCGTTCTGGCCGGTGATCAGCAGACCGTCGGCCTCGACATGCGCGGTGAACGGCGCGGCGGGCGTGATCAGCGCGCCCAGCGAACGCAGCTTGGTCTCCAGCAGATAGGGCATCGCGCCGTCAAAGCCCTCGGCGCGCTCCTCGGCGTCGGAGAAGCACGCCACGCGCCGGTCGCGCGTCAGCGGCGCGCCGCGCGGGTCCATCACCGGCGACAGCGCGGCCACGCCATGGCCCACGGCGGCGATCACCCGGCCCTTCAGCGCGAACTGCTCCAGCGTCACGGTCAGTTCGGGGCAGGCGGTGAAATCCCACATCGCGCCACGGCCGCCGGGCAGAAAGATCGCGTCATAGGCGGAGGTCTGCACCTTGCGCAGCATCGGGGCGGCGTTCAGCCCCTCCTGAAGCCGGGCGTCGGCCAGACAGCGCCGCGTCGCCTCGGTATGGGCCTCATCGGTCACCGACGCAGGGTCGATGGCGGGCGCGCCGCCCTTGATGGTGGCGATCTCGGGCGAAAGACCCGCATCCTCGAAGGCGTAGAAAGGCGCGGCGAAGCTGTCGAGCCAGAGGCCGGTGTCGCCGCCATACATGCCCATGCGGGCGTTCGAGGTCAAAACCATGAGAATGCGCGTTTGCGCCATGAGCAACTCCGTCGCTGGTTGGTCGCGCCACGGCCCGGAGCGTCGCCATGGCGGCGAGCGGGTCATTATCGGGCGCGGATGCCGCGCGGAGAAGGCCGCGCGCCTTGTGCGATGCAATATAGTAGGTCGCGGCGGGTTTGTCCAACGGCGGGCGGCGGGATCGCTTTTGCGGTCAGGCGGCGACCGGCGCGTTGCGGAACGGCGGCGCGGTCGTCCGTCCGATCCCCCGCCAAACCCTGGCCCCTGCTCTGGCGGCTTCGCCTCAGCCCGCCTTGAGAAGCGCGCCGCGCGCCGCCATCGTCACCGCGTAGTCGATCGCCTCCACAAGGCTGTCGGCGTTGGCGACGCCCTTGCCCGCGATGTCGAAGGCGGTGCCGTGGTCAACCGAGGTGCGGATGATCGGCAGGCCCAGCGTGACGTTCACACCGCTCAGCGCGCGCATCGCCCCGGTGGCGGGGTCGATGTCGAAGCCCAGCAGCTTGACCGGCACATGCCCCTGATCGTGATACATCGCCACCACCGCGTCGTACTGGCCCGCGCGCATCTTCACGAACACCGTGTCGCCGGGGATCGGCCCCTCGACGCGCATCCCGCGCGCGCGCAGCCGCGCGGTCAGCGGTTCGGTCACGTCGATGTCCTCGCGCCCGAACATGCCGCCCTCGCCCGCGTGCGGGTTCAGCGCCGCGACGCCGATGCGCGGCTCGGCCACGCCCAGCGTCAGCAGCGCGGCGTGGGTGAGGTCGATCACCCGGCCCAGCCGCTCCGGCGTCAGGCGGTCGGGCACGTCGCGCAGCGCGATATGGGTGGTCAGATGGCTGACGCGGAACGCGCCATGCGCCAGCATCATCACCGGCCCGCTCGCGCCGGTCAGCCGCGCCAGCAGTTCGGTGTGGCCGGGATAGGCGTGGCCGGCCATGGCCAGCGCCTCCTTGGCGATCGGCGCGGTGACGATGGCGCCGATGCGCCCGTCGAGCGCCATCTCGACGGCGCGCGCGATCGCGCGATAGGCGATCTCACCGCCCGCCGCGCCGGCGACGCCGGTCACGACCGGCGCGGGCGCGGGGCCGACGTCCTCGATGGACAGACCGGAAAGACCAAGGCCCAGCGCAGCCGCCGCAGCCTCCAGCGCGGCGCGGCAGCCGATCACGGTGACGGGCGCCGCTGCGGGCCGCCGCGCCAGCGCCGCCAGCGCGCGCAGCACGATCTCCGGCCCGATCCCGGCCGGGTCTCCCATGGTCAGGCCGATGCGGGGGGAGGACATGGTGCGCGGCGCCTTCGGTTGGTTGCGAAACAAGCGTAACGGCAACGCGCGCCGGGCGTCAAACTCATTCATTATCCATCAAAGGCTTTCAAAGACGCCCATCGCCGACCGGCCGCCGCGACCGGCGCGGTTTTCCCGGCGGAAGGGGCTTTCATCCGGGGCGGCGCGCGGCTATATCTGACTTGTCCTGAGCAATCGGGACTATGGCGATAAACGCGCGCGTAATAAGCGGTTCGGACCCGGGGGCGGTACCCGGCGGCTCCACCAACCACCCGTTCATTCACGGGAGCAGGGGCCGAAACAGGATCGACGGACGTGTAAAGGCGTTATGCTTTCGCTCG
>CAZRFB010000307.1:0-9602 GCA_964599185.1 uncultured Rhodobacterales bacterium
TCCCAGCAACCAGCATGCGGCGCAGGTCGCGGGTCAGGGCGTCACTTGCCCGTTCGGCATTCACCACGCGCCAGCAGGCGCTCAGAAACTCGGCGTGATCGTCGGCAGTGCTTTCCTCGTCGAGCGCGCGGGCGATCGCCAAGGCGCGAACATGGTCCTGCGTTGCATCCAGCACCTGGCCGGCCAGACGCGACAACGCAGCGCGTATCTCTGCCGTCCAACCCTTGTGTCGTCCTTCGCCGATCAACGAGAATAGAAACGCCGCCTCCTCCAGCGCGTCGGCCGCATCGTCCGCGCATTCGATCACGCGCAGGAACGGCTGGCGGTGCGGGTTGCGGACCGCTTCCTCGCGCAGCCGGATCACCATCTCATCGGCCTTGCGTTCCCAGCCCTTGGCGCGTTCAGCCAGCCTGTGCGCCGCCGCTTCGTCGCGTTCATGGCCATGGGCGAGGGCGTCGCGCAAACCCTCGGCCAACGCATGACAGAACGCCGCATGCTCCTCCAATGCTGCGAACTCGTCGCGATGGCGCGCCATATGCCGCGACAACAGCAGACGGGTCTGGTCTTCGATCTGGGCGGGCGCCTGTTTCGATTGCAGGCCCGCAGTTGCGAGCGACAGCGCCTCGACCAGAAAATCGCGCGCCTGATCGGCGCCCATCACCGCGTCAAGCTGGTCGCCCATCCGGAAATAGTCGGGACCCAGCGCCTCCATGGCGGCGAAGATCACGCGATCGCCACCGGCGAGCAGCCAGCCCATGTGGCCGACCTCGCGCCGCGCCGCCTCGGACAGCACGGCGATGGACGTCGATTTCTTCACCAGGAGGTTCAGCCGCTTGCGGGCCCGGTTCCAGTCGATCAGGAACACGATCCGCGCGCCCAGCGCCTCAAGCGAAGCCTGAAGCGACGCCTCATCGGCACAGTCGAACCGTGCGACGCCGATGACGTAGTCGGCGCCTGCGTTCAGGCCTGCGGTGTTGCGCGCGCCAACGCCCGACCAGCTTGCGCCGATCTCTTCCAGCATGTTCTGAAAGAACGCGAAGCGCCGCTGATGGAGATCGGAATAGGTAAGCGTGATGATCTGTCCTTCGATCTGAATGACCAGGACGTGGGCATCATTGGCGCCGATGTCATTCTGGATCAACAGTCGCGCGCCATCGCGGGTCGCCGCTGTCCCAAGCCCAGGATGGCCGAACTTCATACCCTGCGTTCGGTTAAGACCGCGCATGAAGGCCGCGACGCGCGGACGGTCGACCGGATCCAGTTGCCAGATATGCGCCCCTTCGATCGCCTCGCTCGCCACTTCGGCGGCGAGGCGGTTCAGCGCCTTGTGCAGGTCCATCACCAGGATGTGGAACGTATCGTCACCACCCCGCTTGCCGCCGGTCAGCGCGGCGAGGTCGTGTTCCGAAAGGACGGCGCCATCCCGGCGCGAGAGCCAGTCGCTCCAGCTTGCTGCGCGGTCCAGAAGGCTGCGGCGGTCGGGATCTTCGGCGCCTTCCAGCGGTCGGGCCATCAGGTTGATGTCGTCACGCAGCTTGGCGCAGAGCCGGGGCAACTCGGTCAGGTGCAGCAGGGTGTCTTCGCGCCAGGCGGCTCCCGCCACCTCGAGCAGCCACGGATCGTCCATTCGCGCGGCGGCGTAGTCGCGGCGCAGATCCAGCGGCGCCGCAGAACTGTCGGCGGCGTGGGCGGCGGCGGCCTGTATCACGGTCAGAATGAACTTCAGCCTGTCGTTGGCGGCCAACGCCGCCTTGATCCTCGCCGGAGCAAGCAATTTCATCTGCCCCAGCGCAGCGACGGCATTTGATTTTTCCAGCATGTGCAACCTTGCTAAAGCTGAACGGCCGCCCCTCAGATGATGGCGACGGCGGCGGCGATTGATCGCCATGACATAGCGATGCGACGTGACAGCGACGTGATAACGCCGAACGACCGTGAGCTTCGAGCGGCGTCGGACTTGCAAGATACCGGCCAACTCGGTCCTTCGCCTTGAGGTTTCTCGAGCGATGCTGACCGCTCGTCGGTGCAGAAACGTCGCGCCGATGCATACCCCGCGTCGCCCTGTTTTGGCGCGTGAACCCATGAAGCGCATCCCGGAGTCCCGTCAGCCAAATCTTCCCTTGATGAACGCGGCGCACCGCGGTGAGCGGGGGCGCATGAAAATCTCGTCTGTCGGGCCGATCTCGACCAGCCGACCGAAGTCGAAGAACGCCACCCGGTCTGCGATCCGGCGCGCCTCCATCATCGAGTGGGTGATCAGGACGATCGCGCATTGCTCCTTGAACTCCACCAAGAGGTCCTCGACCGCCGCAGCCGTGATCGGATCGATCGAGCCGGTAGGCTCGTCCATCAGCAGCACCTCCGGCCGGGTGGAGAGCGCGCGCGCGATGCAGAGGCGCTGCTGCTGCCCGCCCGACAGGTCCGCGCCTTGCTTACGGTGAAGATCGTCCTTCACTTCGTCCCAAAGCCGCACCTGGCGAAGGCAGCGCTCCACGAGTTCGTCCGTCTGGTCCGGCCCATCCACGAGGCCGTGGAGCCTCGCGCCGTAGGCGACGTTGTCATAGATGCTGCTCGGAAAGGGATTGGGCTTCTGAGCCACCCAGCCGAACCGTCGGCGGTGAAGCGGCGGGTCCACATCCGGGTCGTGAATGTCGTCGCCTTCCATAAGGATGCGGCCCTCGATGCGCACCCCGCGGACGTCGTCGTGCATGCGGTTGAGACATTTGAGCGCCGTCGTCTTGCCACAGCCGGAGGGGCCGATGAAGGCGAGGATCTCATTGCGGTAGAGATCGAACGCGACATCGATAAGCGCCTGCTTCTCGTCGTACCAGAGATTCAGACCGTCGACCTCGATCAGCGGCGTACGGCTTCTTCGCTGGGCGCCCACTTCGATGGGCGCGGGCTTTACAGCTTGATCCATGGCGTCCTCGCGGCGCGGCTATCCACGGATAGGTGGCAAGTTTCGTGGCGGACCGGTTAGATCTGGATCAAACATGCTGAAATCTTCATAGAAACGTCATCGGCGGCGGCGCTGACCCCACATTGTGAGGTTAGCGCCCTGATCTGGCGGACATTCGATGCGACCGTCGCCAGCCATTCTTCAATCAATGCGTTGCTCTTGATCTGGGCCGCCAGATTGAACAGGAGCTGATGAACGCGCCGCGCACCGTCAGCCGGTGGCCGATGCGGCGCGAGGGCGCGGTTTGGAAGACCCGATGAACCACGAACCCGCCAGTGGCCTTCACCGCTTTCATCGTTCGGCGCAGATGATCGAGCGCGCTCGAGCGAGCCGGGCCGAAGGACCTCGACGATGCCCTGGTGTTGACCGGATGACGGCTCGTGCTGGATGGCGCTCTCCTTCGCGCGGCGGGCGATCTGTCAGGACATCCTCACAGCGCGCCCAGCACGATCACGACGGCGGTCGCCAACAGCCGGATCAGCTTCGCGACGATCCATTCCGCGTTCATGGCGGTCTCGCGGCCGCGACCCTATCTGGCTATCAGGGGCGTTGCCGCTGGTTTGCGAAGGACAGGGTTGCGATGGAGGGGCGACATGAAGGACGGCGTGGCGGATATCGACGCGGCGCTTGACCTTGCGCCAGCGCGAGCGCCGATGTGGCGGCGGCTCGGCTTTGCCGCCGCGCTGCTCGCCGGGGTCGTGGGCGCCGGTCTTTGG
Source organism: uncultured Rhodobacterales bacterium (assembly GCA_964599185.1). GTDB lineage: Bacteria > Pseudomonadota > Alphaproteobacteria > Rhodobacterales > Rhodobacteraceae > Rubrimonas. The sequence continues at coordinate 3,676 of CAZRFB010000307.1, forward strand.
CTGACCGTCGGCGGCGGGCCGACGCCCGATCCGTTCGTCACCGAGGTCTTGAGCCGGGGCCCGCTGACCGTCACGGTGACGGCGACCGGCACGGTCGAGCCCACCAACCTTGTCGAGATATCGAGCGAATTGTCGGGCATGGTGCGCGAGGTTCTGGTCGATCACAACGACGCTGTCGAGATCGGTCAGCGGCTGGCGCGGCTCGACACCGCCAAGCTCGACGCCCAGCTCGCCCATGCGCGCGCGTCGCTGGCGGCGCGGCTGGCGCGGGTGGCGGAGGCTGAGGCCACCCTGCGCGAGGCGACCGACCAGCACGAGCGGGTGAGCGCGCTGGCGGACCGCAACTTCTCGACCGTCCAGGCGCGCGACGCGGCCGTCGCCAACCTGCGCCGGGCGGAGGCTGCGGTCGCCGTGGCCCGCGCCGACGCCGACGTGGCCCGCGCCGACCTGCTGCTCGACGAGACCAATCTGGCGAAGGCCTGCATCTGCTCGCCGATCCGCGGCGTCGTGCTCGAACGCAACGTCGAACCCGGACAAATCGTCGCCTCCTCGCTGAACACGCCGATCCTGTTCACCATCGCCGAGGACCTGGCGCAGATGGCGCTGCGGGTCGATGTGGACGAGGCGGACATGGGGTTGGTCCGCGTCGGCCAGTCCGCGCGCTTCACCGTCGAGGCCTATCAGGGCCGCAGCTTTCCCGCCGCCATCTCGGAACTGCGCTACGCGCCGCAGACCATCGACGGGGTCGTGACCTACGAGGCGCTGCTGACCATCGACAACGCCGAGCTGCTGCTCCGCCCCGGCATGACCGCGACAGCGGAGATCATCGTGGCGCAGGTCGATGACGCGCTGCTGGTCCCGAACGCCGCGCTGCGCTTCACCCCGCCGCCGGTGGCCGAGGATGCGAAATCGGGCGGCGGCCTGCTCGGCCTGCTGATCCCGCGCCGCCCCGGCGCCGCCGCGCCGGGCGCCGCGCCGAAGATCGACGCCGAGGGGTGGCGCACGATCTGGAGTGCGCGCGACGGCGAAACGGCGCCGATCAAGGTCCGCGTCGGCGCCAGCGACGGCCTGCGCACGGAGATCCTTGACGGCCCGCTCGCGCCTGGCGACCGGGTGATCACCGACCTGGCCCGGCCATGAACGCCGCGCGCGACCCCGCCCCGCCGCTGATCGCGCTGCGGGGCGTCAGCAAGGTCTATGGGGTTGGCGACGCGATGGTGCGGGCGCTGGACGGGATCGACCTGACCATCGCCGAGGGCGAATTTGTCGCCATCATGGGCGCCAGCGGCTCGGGCAAATCGACCGCGATGAACATCATCGGCTGTCTCGATGCGCCTTCCGCCGGACTCTATCGCTTCAAGGGCGTGGACGTGAGCCGCCTGACGCGGGACCGCCGCGCCCTGCTCAGGCGCCGCTGGATAGGCTTCGTGTTCCAAGGCTACAATCTGCTGCCTCGAACCTCCGCCGTCGAGAACGTAGAGCTGCCGCTTGTCTACAAGGGCGTCAGCGCCGCCGAGCGCCGCCGACTCGCGCTGGAGGCGCTGGCCAGGGTCGGGCTTGAGGACCGCGCGCACCATGCGCCGTCGCAGCTCTCCGGCGGCCAGCAGCAGCGCGTCGCTATCGCCCGCGCCATCGTCGGCCAGCCTGCGGTGATCATGGCGGACGAGCCCACCGGCAACCTCGACAGCGCCCGCTCGCGCGAGATCATGGCGTTGCTGGCGCGTTTCAACCGCGACGATGGCGTGACCATCGTGATGGTGACGCATGAGCCGGACATGGCGCAATGGGCGCGGCGGCAGGTGCATTTCTCCGACGGCCGCATCGTCGCCGACACGGCGCGCGCCGAGGCCGCCTGAGATGCTTTGGGAAGCCGTCCGCCTCGCGCTGCAGACCATCCTGCGCAACGCGCTGCGATCGTTTCTGACGGTGCTGGGCGTCGTGATCGGCGTCGCCTCCGTGATCGCGATGGTCACGATCGGGCAGGGCTCGACCGCCAAGGTCACCGCCGACGTCGGGGCGCTCGGCGCCAATCTGCTGATCGTGCGGCCTGGCCAGCCCCAGCAGGGTCCGGGCGCCAGCGCCGGCACGGCCGAGCCCTTCACCCTGCGCGACGCCGACGCGCTTGAGGCCGAGGTCGCCAGTGTGCGCGTCGCGGCGCCAGCCAGCTCGCGCCAGATCACCGTCATCGCAGGCGCCCTGAACCGCACGACAACCGTGACCGGCGCCGACAACCGCTATCTCGACGCGCGCGAGATCGCGGTGGCGCTGGGGCGCGGCTTCTATGACAGCGAGGCGCGCAGCGGCACGGCGGTGTGCCTGCTGGGCCAGACCGTGCGGCGCGCGCTGTTTGGCGCAGGCGATCCGCAGGGCCAGACGCTGCGGCTGAAATCGGTCGCCTGCCGCGTGATCGGCGTCGCCGAAGAACTGGGCGCCTCCAGCTTCGGGACGGATCAGGACGACTTCATCCTGATCCCGATCCGCGCCTTCCAGCGCCGCATCGCGGGGAATTCGGACGTCTCATTGATCTACGCGGCGGTGCGCGATGGCGTCTCGACCGACAGCGCCAAGGGCGACATCGAGCGCCTGATGCGCGAGCGCCGGCGCATCGGTCCGGGGCAGGAGGACGACTTCAACGTGTTCGACATGAAGCAGATCGCCTCGGTGCTGACCGGCATCACCGGGGTGCTGACCGGCCTGCTGTCGGGTGTGGCGGCGATCAGCCTGCTGGTTGGCGGCATCGGCATCATGAACATCATGCTGGTGTCGGTGACGGAGCGGACCCGCGAGATCGGCATCCGCCTCGCCATCGGCGCCACCGAGGGCCAGGTGCTGACGCAGTTTCTGGTGGAGGCCGTCATGCTGTCCGGCTTCGGCGGGCTGATCGGCGTCGCGCTGGGACTGGCGCTCGGGGCGCTGGGCTCCTACGCTCTTTCGGCGCCGTTCGCCCCCGATCCGGTGATCCTGCTGCTGGCGTTCGGCTTCTCCGCCGTGGTGGGCGTGGTGTTCGGCTACTTCCCCGCCCGCCGCGCCGCCCGGATGAACCCCATCGACGCGCTGCGCCACCAGTGACCCTGCGGATGCGCGGCGCCCAGCGCAAGCGTGCGGGAATGGCTCCTGACGGTGCGATCCGGCATGGCCTGCGCCAGCGGCGGTTTGCTCACGCGTGGCGGGACTTGACCGACCGCGTGCGCCGCGCTTGATCGACGGATCCGGGCGACGCGATGACGAAACGCCGCCCGGACCGTATCAGGGTCTGACCATGATCTTGATCTGCGACTTGTCGGCCAGCAGCCGCTCAAAGCCCTTCTCGACGATGTCCTCCAGCGCGATGCGGTCGGTCACCAGATCCTCGGCCCGGAAATAGCCTTTCTGCATCAACGCCATCACCGCCGGATAGATGTGGCGGTAGGCGATGATGCCGCGCATCGTGCGCTCCTTGATGACCAGGTCGTTGGGATGGAACGACGCGGGGCCTTCCCAGATGCTGACGATGACGATCTCGCCGCCGGGATGGGTGGCGTTGACGCACTGCGACAAAACGGCGGGAACGCCGGTCACCTCGAAGGCGAAATCCACCCCGCCGCCGGTCGCGTCGTGGATCGCCGCGACCACGTCGCCCTGCGCCGGGTCGTGCCCCACGGCCCCCAGCGCCTCGGCCTTGGCGCGGCGCACCGCCGACATTTCGACCGCGTGGATGCTGGCCGCCCCGGCGGCCTTCAGCGCCTCGATCACCATCAGCCCGATCGGGCCCGCGCCGAACACGACGGCGCTGTCGCCGGCCTTGAGCGCGCTTTGCCGCACCGCGTGCAGGCCGACCGCCGCCGGCTCGACGAGCGCGCCCTGCTCCCACGACAAGTCGTCCGGCAGCCGGTGCAGCATGTGTTCGCCCAGAACCGTGTATTTCGAGAACCCGCCGCCGCCGCCGGACAGGCCGTGAAAGCCCAGCAGCGGTGAGAGATTGTAGCGCTCCATCAGATAGGCGCCGTCGCGGTTGGGCGACAGGATCGGCTCGATCACCACCCGGTCGCCCAGCTTGACGCGGGTGACCTTTTCGCCCACCGCGACCACTTCGCCCGCAAATTCGTGGCCCATCACGATGGGGGCCTTTTCGCCGCTGATCGGATGCGGCGCGTCCACGGGAATGAAGATCGGACCGGCGGCGTATTCGTGCAGGTCGCTGCCGCAGATGCCGCAGGCGGCGACCTTCACCCGCACCGCGTGGGGATCGTTGATCTGCGGCGCCGGTACTGTCTCCACCCGCAGGTCACGGGCCTTGCGCCAGACTGCGGCGCGCATCGTGTCGTCGCTCATCTCGGAACTCCTTCGCCGGACGGTTGGCGCGGACCGCGCGGGTCCGGACCGCGTGGTTTAACCCAAGGGACGGCCAGCCTGCGCCCGTCAGCCGGGCATGGCCAGTCGATCATCGCTGCGCCGCGACCATGGCGGGATTTTATCTTGCGGCGTGACACAGATTTATGACGGCGCCGCGATGCCAGGCCGCTGAGGCGAGGCGCCGCGCGTGGGGTCTGGCCGCATCGGTCCGGCGGAGTCAGGAACCGGGTCGCCCCCCGACGCGGGCGGCCTATGTTGCGCGCTGGCGGCAGGCGAGGCCGGGAGCTTCATGACTATCCAAGACGCGGCGGAACCTCCAGACGGCGCGACGCGGCGGCGCGCGCCTGCGCCTGCGCGCTTGCGCGATGATCCGCGCATCGCAGGGCTGACCGGCCTGATCGGGGCCGCGATGCGCCCGCCCCCCGGCGCGGGCCGCATCGCGCTGGCGCTGGTCATCGGGCTGCTGTGCCACGCCGCGTTCGCGCTGGCGGTGCTGGCGATGATCGCAGCGATGTTCTTCGGCCTCAGCGAAAGCCTTGGCCGCGTCCCCTGGCCATGGGCGCTGCTCGCAAACGCCGCGCTGATCGCGCAGTTTCCGCTGGCGCATTCGGCGCTGCTGACCGGGCCGGGCGGGCGGCTGCTGGCGCGGCTCGCGCCGGGGCCGCATGGCGCGACGCTGGCGACCACCACCTATGCGCTGATCGCGTCCTTGCAGCTTTTGTCGCTGTTCGCGCTCTGGACGCCCTCCGGGATCGTCTGGTGGCGGGCGGAGGGCGCGGCTTTCTGGGCGATCTGCGCGGCCTATGCCGGGGCGTGGCTGCTGCTGCTGAAGGCCAGCTTCGACGCGGGCGCGGAAGTGCAGTCGGGCGCGCTCGGGTGGCTGTCGCTGATGGCGCGGGTCCGGCCCGTTTTCCCCGACATGCCGACGCGGGGCCTGTTCCGCCTGATCCGCCAGCCGATCTATGTGGCGTTCGCGCTGACGCTGTGGACCGTGCCGGTCTGGACGCCGGATCAGTTGGCGCTGGCGGTCAGCTACACCGCCTATTGCCTGCTGGCGCCGCGCCTCAAGGAGCGCCGGTTCGCCGCGCGCTACGGCGCGCGGTTCCACCGCTACCGCGCCGCCGTCCCCTACGCCCTGCCACGCTGGAGGCGCCCAAATGCGCAATAACCTGACGATTTATGACCAGGCGGCCGACCGCTGGTGGTCCGACGATCTGCGCTGGGTGCGCACGCTCAAGAATCTGGTGCCCGGAAGGCTGGGGTGGTTCGACCGCCAGATCGACTGGCGCGGCAAGGCGGTGCTTGACCTCGGCTGCGCCGGCGGCTTCATGGCCGAGGCGCTGGACGCGCGCGGCGCCCGCGTCACCGGGATCGACCCGGCGGCGGAGGCGGTCGCCGCCGCCCGCGCCCACGCCGAAGCCCAGGGACGCGCCATCGCCTATGACGTGGGCGTCGGCGAAGACCTGCCCTACGCCGACGCCGCCTTTGACGCGGTGGTGTGCGTCGATGTGCTGGAGCATGTGCGCGATCTCGGCCAGGTGCTGGCGGAGGTTTCCCGCGTGCTGCGCCCCGGCGGGCTGTTCCTGTTCGACACC
>CAZRFB010000308.1:0-1542 GCA_964599185.1 uncultured Rhodobacterales bacterium
ACGCCTCCCAGGTCGATCCCTGCTCAAGAAGCTGCGCGCTCACCGCCTGTTCGTCGAGACCCTTGCTGACGCCGATGATGATCGGCGTGCCGACCGCGCCGAACGACACCGGCGTGCTCTGCACCATCATGCCGACCACGACGGCGGCCATGGCGGGAAAGCCCAGCGCCACCAGCAGCGGCGCGACGATGGCGGCGGGGGTGCCGAAGCCCGAAGCGCCCTCGATGAACGAGCCGAACAGCCAGCCGATGATGATCATCTGCACCCGCCGGTCCGGGCTGATCCGCGCGAAACCGGCGCGGATGGTCTGGATCGCGCCGCCGTGCTTGAGCGTGTTGAGCAACAGGATGGCGCCGAAGATGATCCACAGCACCGAGACGGTGATGATCAGCCCCTGGACCGTCGAGGCCGCGATGCGGGCGAACGGCATGCCCCACGCCGCCAGCGCGATCAGCGCCGCCGCCAGATAGACCACCGGCATCGCCTTTCGCGCCGGCCAGCGCATCCCCACCAGCAGTACCGCCGCCAGCAGGATCGGCGTGAAGCCGAGCAGGGCCTGTAGCCATAAAGCCATTTTTTCGTTTCCTCCCCAGGTTATTGCGCCGGTGCGGATCGCGTGATCGCGCCCGGCCGTTTGTGAACAGTCGCCGCGCCGTCACCCGGACGGCGCGCCCCCTCCCTCAGCTGACGCGCGCCGCGATGGCGCCCACGTCGCGCAGCAGGTTCTCCGCGATCGGTCCGCTGCGCCGCGTCGCCGCCTCGCGGGCGAGCTGTCGCTGGACGATGCCGAAATCGAGGTCGAGAAAGCTGAGCGGCGACAGCGTCCCGGCGATCGCCTCGCCGAAGATCCGGCGCAGCGACGCCTTGGGGATCGCCCGTCCGCCGAGGCCCGCGACCACGGTGTAGCCGTCGAGGCGCAGGCCCGACAGCGCCAGCCGCACGTCGGTCGAGACCACGCCGCCAAGCCCGACGCAGAAGCTTTTCTCCAGCACCACCACGCGCTTCGCCCCCTCCAGCGCCGCGCGCACGGCGGCCAGCGGGAACGGGCGGAACGATTGCAGGCCCAGCACGCCGATGCGCACGCCCTCGTCGCGCATCGCATCGACCACGTCCTTGATGGTGCCGATCACCGAGCCGAGCGCGACGACGATGGTCTCGGCGTCCTCGGTGCGGTAGCCGCGCACCAGCCCGCCCGACTTGCGCCCGAAGCGCGCCTCGAACTCGGCGGCGATCTCGGGGATACGGTCGAGCGCGGAGAGCTGCTTGGCGTGCGCCAGATAGCGCACCTCCATGAACGCCTCCGGCCCGACCATGGCGCCGATCGACACCGGCTCGGCGGGGTCGAGCACCTGGCGCGGCGCATAGGGCGGCAGGAAGGCGTCCACGTCCGCCTGATCGGGGATGTCCACCTGCTCGTAGGCGTGGGTCAGGATGAAGCCGTCCATGCACACCATCACCGGCATCGACAGCTCCTCGGCGAGCTTGAACGCCTGGATGTGCAGGTCGAGCGCCTCCTGATTGGTCTCGGCGAACAGCTGCAGC
>CAZRFB010000309.1:0-1683 GCA_964599185.1 uncultured Rhodobacterales bacterium
AAGCGCGGTCAAGCTGCTGGCGCCCGCCAACGTCGAGGGCGCGCTGTTTCGCTGGGTGGCGCTGCTGACCGGCTCGAAGAACGCGGTCAAGGGCGTCGGGTTCTTCCTTGGCGCCGCGCTGCTGGCGGGCTTGGGGTTCGAGGCGTCGGTGCTGGCGATGGCGGCGGGGCTGGCGCTGGTGCTGGCGGGGGTGGCGGCGTTCATGCCTGCGGGCCTGCCGGGGGCGCGGGCCAGGACGCCGTTTCGCGACGTGTTCTCAAAGGACGCGGCGATCAACCGGCTGTCGGCGGCGCGGCTGTTCCTGTTCGGCGCGCGCGACGTGTGGTTTGTGGTCGGCGTGCCGATCTATTTCTACGGCGTGCTGTCGGACGGAACGGCTGAGGGAAACCGCGCGGCGTTTTTCCTGATCGGCGCCTTCATGGCGGCGTGGATCATCGGCTATGGCGCGATCCAGGCCGCCGCGCCGCGCCTGCTGAACGCGAAGGCCAAGCCGGTGGCCGAGGCCTCGCGGCTGGCGGCGTGGTGGGCGGGGGCGCTGGCGCTGATCCCCGCCGCGCTGGCGGCGCTGGCGCTGGCGGGTGGGGGCGCCGCGTGGGTGGCGGCGGCGATGGTGGCGGGGCTGCTGGCGTTCGGCGCGGTGTTCGCGCTGAACTCGGCGCTGCACTCGTATCTGATCCTCGCCTACTCGAAGGCCGAGCGGGTGACGATGGACGTGGGATTTTACTACATGTCCAACGCCGCCGGGCGGCTGACCGGCACGCTGTTGTCGGGCCTCAGCTATCAGCTTGGCGGCCTGCCGCTGTGTCTGGCGACCGCCGCCGCGATGGCGGCGATGAGCTGGCTGTTCGCGCGCGGCCTCAGCGCGCGCCCATCCGGATCGCGCCGTCGAGCCTGACCACTTCGCCGTTCATGTAGCCGGTCTCGATCATGAACCGCGCCAGCGCGGCGTATTCCGCCGGATCGCCCAGCCGCACCGGGAACGGCACCTGCGCCGCAAGGCTGTCCTGCACCTCCTGCGGCAGGCCGCGCAGCATCGGCGTGGCGAACAGCCCCGGCGCGATCGCCAGCACCCGCACGCCCAGCCGCGCCAGATCGCGCGCGGCGGGCAGCGTGAGCGCCGCCACCCCACCCTTTGAGGACGCATAGGCCGCCTGCCCCATCTGCCCCTCGAAGGCCGCGACCGACGCGGTGTTGATCACCACGCCGCGCTGGCCGTCGCTGGTCAGCGGGTCGAGCGCCGCCATCTCGGCCGCCGCCAGCGCCATGACCCGCATCGTGCCGATCAGGTTGATCTGGATGACCTTTTCAAACAGCGCCATATCGTGCGCGCCGTCGCGGCCGACCACTTTCGCGGCGGGCGCGACCCCGGCGCAGTTGATCACGATGCGCGCGGCCCCGTGCGCCGCGCCCGCCGCCGCCAGCGCCTCAGAGACGCTGGCGTCGCGGGTCACGTCGGTCTCGGCGAACAGCCCGCCGATCTCCGCCGCCACCGCCGCGCCGCGCTGCGCGTCGCGGTCGAGGATCGCGACCTTCGCGCCCAGCCCCGCCAGCATCCGCGCCGTCGCCTCGCCCAGCCCGCTTGCGCCGCCGGTGACGAGAGCGGGGGTGTCTGCGCCGATCTTCATGGTGGCTTCCTTTTCCTCCAGCGCGCCCAGCCGTCGCCGTTTTCCGGCCCGGCGGGGA
>CAZRFB010000310.1:0-1862 GCA_964599185.1 uncultured Rhodobacterales bacterium
ACGACATCGCGCTGTTGATGGATCGCGCGCGCCACGCCTGCGACTTGCTCAAGGCGCTCTCGCATGAGGCGCGCCTGCTGATCCTGTGCCTGTTGTGCGAGGGCGAAAAGCCGGTCTCGGAGCTTGAGCGCAGCCTCGGCCTGCCGCAGGCGACGGTATCGCAGCATCTGGCGCGGCTGCGCGGCGATGCGTTGGTCAAGGCGCGCCGCGACGGGCGCATGATCTACTACCGCATCGCCACGCCGGAGGTGACGGCGGTGATCGCGACGCTTTGCAAGATCTACTGCCCCGAAAAGGCCTGATCCGCCGCAGATCGCGCCGCCGGTCAGGCCAGCGACAGCGCGGTGGGATAGGCGACATGCCGGGTGTCGCCCTGATCGCCGAACGGCGTCCATGACGCGCCCGGCCAGCGCAACTCGAACCCGCCCGAACGCGGGCGATAGGCGGCGGTGTAGAGCGTGCCGAACCCCTGCGCATAGGCCAGCGAATAGAGCGGCGGGCGCAGGAAAGCGCCGATGAACCGCTCCGCAGGCTCGACATGCAGGGTGAGACGCTGAAGCAGGAAGCGCTCGCGCTCCACCGTCGCGGTGAAGCGCGCGTGGCTGTCCCACTCGACCTTTTCCTGATGGTTGGTCGCCACCGCCGCGCGCGCCAGCACCGTCGGCCGGTCCGGCGCCATGTAGGCGGTGACATAGTTGCGCGCGGCGTCCAGCGCGGTGACGTTATAGCTCATGTGGCTGGGAATGCGCGCCAGCGCGCGGCCTGCCTCGACGGCGGTCTCGCAGGTCTGCAGCACATGGCGCAGGATCAGCGGCACGCCGAAGCCGGGGCCGACCACCCGCCGCCCGCCAAAAGTCAGCGACACCGCCAGCCCGGCGTCGTTGACCCCGTCCACCAGCCCGAACAGCCCGTCGCTGGTGCCCTGCACCCCCACGCCGCCCCAGCGGGTGCGCAGCAGCAGCGCGTCGAAGGCGCTGGGGCTGTAGTCATAGTTGCGCACCAGCAGCGGCTCGGCGCCCGGCCAGATCGCCTGCGAGCAGGCCGCCAGATAAGGCGGCGGGCGCCAGAAACTGAGAAACCGCGCCTCGGCGTCGCCGCCGCCCGCCAGATCGCACAAAGCCTCGTAGAGCGGCGCCATCTGCGGCATGTGGCGGCGCAGCGCCGCGCGGCACTCGACATAGCCGGGGCGCGCCTTCGGCCCCTCGCGCAGCCACCAGCGGCGATAGTCGGGCCAGTATTGCGCGAAAAGCCCGGCCCAGAGCGGGCCGGGCGCATCTTCGGTGACGGCGCGAAACGTCCGCTCCATGGGCTACATGATCTTGAACACGGGGTCGCTGGACGCGGCCGCGGCGGGCAGCGGGCGCGCGGAAAAGCACTTCTTGATGCCGTCGATCCACTTCCTGGAGCGCGGCGCAAGCTGGAAACCGCTGGTCATCGACCGCCCGCGCGTCACCAGGATGCCCAGATCGGCGCCCTCATAGCGGAAATCGCCCGCCCGCGCGATGCGCAGGAAGAACGCCTCGTTCTCGCTCTCGACGGCGCGGCGGTGATAGTCGAAGCGGTCATAGACCACCCGCCCGTCGGGCAGCATCCGGTAGATGCCGGTCTCCGGCGCCGCCGTGATGATGTCCACGCTGTCCTCGGTGTGCTTGATCACCATCTGCGACCATGAGTCGATCATGTCGGGGTCGGCCCAGCGGGCGTTCAGCTCCTCCACGTCGAGGTCGAACGGCTTGCCGCTGAATTCGAGCAGGTGGAACAGGAACAGCGGCGCGTCGGCATGGGCGAAGGCGGCGTGGTTGGTCATCGAGCTGGCGCCGGTGATGCGCGGGTTCAACTCGCCCAGATAGATCTCGCCGGTC
>CAZRFB010000311.1:0-15095 GCA_964599185.1 uncultured Rhodobacterales bacterium
ACCGGCGCGACGCGGCCCGAAGCGATCAGCGGCCAGACATGGGCGCGCAGGGCGTCGGCGATGGCGGCCTTCTCGCCGATGGAGCGCGGGCGCAGCGTCGAGCCGGTCAGCGTCAGGCGTTTGGTCATCACCTGCGCGAAGTTCAGCTCGGCCTTGGGGCCGTTCAGGAACGCGATCATCACGATGCGGCCGCTGTCGGCGGCGGCGCGCACGTTGCGGGCGATATAGTCGCCGCCCACCATGTCGAGGATCACATCGACGCCGCGCCCGTCGGTGGCGGCGCGCACGACCTCGACGAAGTCCTTTTCCCGGTAATTGATCGCAATCTCGGCGCCCAGCGCCTCGCAGGCGGCGGCCTTTTCCGCCGAGCCGACCGTGGTGAACACCCGCGCGCCAAAAATGCGCGCAAGCTGAATGGCGGTGGTGCCGATGCCCGACGAGCCGCCATGGACCAGAAACGTCTCGCCCGCCTTCAGCCCGGCGCGGTCGAACACGTTGGTCCAGACGGTGAAGAACGTCTCGCACAGCGCGGCGGCCTGTTCCGGCGCAAGATCGCCCGGCCACGGCAGGGCGTGCGATTCGTGGGTGGTCACATATTCCGCATAGCCGCCGCCCGGCGTCAGCGCGCAGACCTCGTCACCCACGGCCCACAGCGCGGCGCCGGGGCCTGTGGCGGCGACCACGCCCGAGACCTCCAGCCCCGGCAAATCGGATGCGCCCGGCGGCGGATCATAGGCGCCCGCGCGCTGCAGCGCGTCGGGGCGGTTGACGCCCGCGCAGGCCACCCGGATCAGGATCTCGCCATGGCCGGGAACGGGGACGGGCCGGGTTGTGGGGCGCAGCATCTCGGGGCCGCCGGGGGCGGCGATCTCGACGGCGCGCATGGTCTGGGGCAGGGGCATGACTGGTCCTTTCGGTGGGGTCGGTTCAGCCGCCGGGCGGCGGGGGGGCGCCGTCAAGATAGGCCGCCATCACCGCCGCGCGCACCGCCGCCGCGCGCTCGCGCGGGCAGAACACCGCGCAGCGGAACGCGATCTTGGCGAGGTCGGTGGTGTGCGCGGTCACTTGCGGGGCGGGGTCGCGCAGCCGCGCGCCCGCCGTGCGCTCGATCCGCGCGGCGTAGCGGCGGGCGAGTTCGTGAAACTCGGCCGTTGCGGCGTCGAGCGCGTCGCGTATGCGCGCCAGCGTGGCGGCGGCGCCCGCGTGCGGCTCGGCGTGGATGTCGAACTGGAAATAGATGAACCGCTTGCCAAAACCGTTGTTCACGATCGGCGCGGTCAGCAGCAGGCTATTGGGCGCCCAGATGGTGCGACCGGTCACCGAGAAATCGTGCGGGTCGATCTCCTGCAACACGGTCGCCAGCAGGTTCTCCTCGATCACCTCGCCGGAGTGCGGGCCGATCTCGATCCAGTCGCCGACCGAGAACGCCTGACTGGCGCCGCGCCAGGTGGCGCCGGTGACGCACAGCCACAGCTCCTTGGTGGCGATCACGAAGGCCACCGCGACGGCGGCGATCGACAGCGCGAAAGCCTTGATCTCGTCGGCCCAGATCGCCACCAGCCCGGCGAACAGCGCGGCGGTGGCGAGGTTCTTGATCATGCTGATCCACCAGCGTTGCCGGTCGGTGAGAATCTCCGCCCCGCCGCGCACCGCGCGCACCAGCGCCCAGCGCAGCCCGAAGACGGCCAGCACGGCCAGCAGCGACCACAGCGCCTTGAACCCGGCGCCTGCGCCAAGGTCGGCGGTGACGCCAAGCTGTTCGAGCGTCGTCACGCGGCGGCGCCGATCCAGCGATGGGCGAAGGCCAGCTTCTCGCGCACCGCCGCCGTCAGCACGAAGGGATAGACGTCGTGCAGCCCCATGGCGCGGTTGACGTGGTTGACCGCGACGCCCAGCTCGACCGCCACCCGCAGCACCTGCTCGGCGTCGTCGCAGGCGTAGGGGTCGAAGTCGGCCCCGCCGACGGCGGCCAGCGCCGGGCTGATCAGGCCCATGCGCGCCGCGCTGTCGGCGATGTCCACCAGATGCTGATGATGGGCGAAGGTCTCGGCCCAGTCCTCGTGCGGGTGGGCGGCGGCATAGGGCGTCACGTGGTCCGGGTCTGAGTCCGCCGCCGGTCGGGCGTAGTGGCGGCGCAGGGCTTCGGCGTAATCGGCGCGCTCGTCGCCGAACAGGGCGCGGAAGGCGTCGAGAAACCCCTCCGCCGCCGCCAGCCGCGCGAACACGAAATGCCCCAGTTCGTGGCGAAAATGGCCGGTCATGGTGCGATAGCGCTCCGCCATCTGCTGACGGCGGGCCTCGCGCACTGCGGGGTCGGCCTCGGCGATGTTGATGGTCACCACGCCGTCGAGATGGCCCATCATCACCCTCGCCGCGCCGCTTTCGGTCTGCTCGGCCAGCATGTCGAACACCGGCGCCGGACTGGCGTCGCGCGCGGTGAACAGGCCCCAGCGCATCAGGTTTGCCAGCACCTGGCGCTTGGCCTCCTCGGCCTCGGTCCACAGCGCGGCGTTGTCGGCCACGGCGAGGTCGGGCATGGTGCGCGTCATGGCGCAGCTTGCGCACAGCCCGCCCCCGGCGCCGCCCGCGCGCCAGTTGCAGCCGATGGCGTCGCGGTTGGCGCAGGGCGCGCAGGCGTCATCCAGCAAGGCGAAGGCGCGCGTCTCGGGGTCGAACGCCACCGCCGCGCCGCAGCCGCACACCGCGTTGCGAAAGAACAGCCGTTCGCCGCAGGCGGGGCAGGTGAAGGTCTCCATCGGGCGGCTCCTTCATGCGCTGGCGCTCAGGCGCCGCCGATCTCCGCCGCCACCTGCGCCGCCACCTGCGCCGCGCTGCGCCGCCCGCGTTCGGTGGCGCTCTTGAGCTGACCGCAGGCGGCGAGGATGTCCTGGCCGCGCGGCGTGCGCACCGGACTGGCGTAGCCGGCGCGGTTGACGATCTCGGCGAAGGCCTCGATCCGCTCCCAGCTCGACCGCTCATAGACCGTGCCGGGCCAGGTGTTGAACGGGATCAGGTTGATCTTGGCCGGGATGCCCGCGATCAGCTTCACCAGCCGTTTCGCGTCGGCGTCGCTGTCGTTGACGCCCTTCAGCATCACGTATTCGAACGTGATGCGGTTGGCGTTGCCAAGCGGCGGATAGGCGCGGCAGGCGTCGAGCAGCGCGGCGATGTTCCACTTCTTGTTGATCGGCACCAGCTGGTCGCGCACGTCGTCGGTGGTGGCGTGCAGCGAGATCGCCAGCAGCGTGCCGATCTCGGCCCCGGCGCGCGGGATCAGCGGCGCGACGCCGGATGTGGACAGCGTGATGCGGCGGCGCGACAGCGACAGCCCGTCGCCGTCCATCGCCACCAGCATCGCGTCGCGCACGCCCTCGAAGTTATACAGCGGCTCGCCCATGCCCATCAGCACGACGTTGGAGAGCATCCGCTTCTCCGGCGGCTTCACCCCGGCGACCGGCCATTCGCCCAGATCGTCGCGGCACACGAGGATCTGGCCGACGATCTCGGCGGGGGTGAGGTTGCGCACCAGTTTCTGCGTGCCGGTGTGGCAGAACGAACAGGTCAGCGTGCAGCCGACCTGAGAAGAAACGCAGAGCGTGCCGCGATCCTCCTCAGGGATATAGACCGCCTCCACCTCATGCCCGCCCTCGACGCGCAGCAGATATTTGCGGGTGCCGTCGCTGGAGACCTGCCGCGTCACGATCTCGGGGCGGCCGATGCGGAACGTCTCCTCAAGAAACGCCCGAAACCCCTTGGAGAGGTTGGTCATCACCGAGAAATCGCGCGCCCCGCGGCCATAGAGCCAGCCCCAGAGCTGCCCGGCGCGCATCGCCGTCTCGCGCTCGGGAACGCCCGCCGCCGCCAGCGCCGCGCGCAGGGCGGGGCGGGGCAGGCCGAGCAGGGTCGGCTTGCCTGCGGGCGCCAGCCTTTTCAGCGGCGCGACTTCCGGCACAAGGGGCTGCGGCGTCATGTCGGCGTGTTCCCTGCGCTCAGCTGCAAAGTTTTTGCGCTTCGTCGAGCGCTGCGGTGAAGCCCAGCAGCGAGTAGGTGTCGATCGTCGTGGTGCCGCGGTTCGAGACGCCGGTCAGCACCGCGTCGGTCCCGCGCTTCATCGCCGCCACGATCTGGTCGTCGGCGGCGGCGTTCTCGGGCCACGCCTTGTCGCCGTCGGTGAACAGCTCGAACGTGCCCGATCCGATGTCAAGGCGCACCTTGCTGTCGGGGCGGAAGGTGTAGCCGATCACGGTGCTGACCTCGTTCTTCACGCCCTGACCGGGGCGCGCGGCGACCATCAGATAGATGTCGCCGCGATTGACCTGAACCCGCGCCGCGCCGCGTCGCGCCTCGGTCTTAGTGGGTTTCGAGACGATCCAGCACACGCGGGCGCCGCCGTCGCCCGACTGGAAAACGCTCCAGTCGCGTTGAACGCTGGCGCTTTGAAAGGTGTTCTGCGCCGCGCCCTGTGTCGCCCACAGCGCAACCACCATCGCCGCCGCGCCCATCGCCTGCTTCAGCATCTCGCCTGTTCTCCGCCTCATGGTTCACCGTCGCGCACGCGAACGCCTGCGCGAGACCCTGTTTCATCGGGACTGTTTAAGCCATAGTGTAACGCGAAAGCGGACGCGGACGCCAGAGTTCACACCTCCGGCGCCGCGCGCGCGCCCCTGACCGCCGGACAACCGCGCCTTGAACGACTACCCCCCGCCGCCTGAAGAAATCAGCGACGAGGCCCTGCTGGCGCAGATCGCGCGCGGCGACCGTGCCGCGTTCGCCGATCTTTTCGGGCGCTACGCCGGCAAGGTGAAGGGATTTCTCGCGCGCGGCGGGGCGCCGATGGGCGAGGCCGACGAGGCCGCGCAGGAGGTGATGCTGACGATCTGGCGGCGGGCGGAGACCTTCGACCCCGCCAAGGCGGGCGCCGCGACGTGGATTTTCGCCATCGCGCGCAACCGCCGGGTGGACATGGCGCGCCGCCGCCGCCCGGCGCCCGACCCCGACGATCCGCAGTTCCGGCCCGACCCCGAGCCTGCGGCGGACGTGGCGGCGGCCGCGGCAAATCGCGACCGGCTGGTGCGCGCGGCGCTGGACGATCTCGGCCCCGAGCAGCTCGCGGTGGTGCGGCTGGCGTTCTACGACGGCTTCAGCCACGCCGAGGCGGCGGCGGCGCTGTCGCTGCCGCTGGGCACGGTGAAATCGCGGCTGCGGCTGGCGATGGCGCGGCTGCGCGGCGCGCTGGGCGAGGATTTTGCGGCGGAGTTGCTGGATGACTGAGGAGATCGGCGCCAATCCGGTGTTGGCGGAGGCGGTGCGCGGCGATTTCGTCGAGCGCGTCCATCGCGGCGCCTGGGCGGTGTGCGCGCCGTCGGGCGCGGTGGTGGCGGCGGCGGGCGACGTCGAGCGGCGCTTCCTGCCGCGCAGCGCCATCAAGCTGTTCCAGGCGCTGCCGATGGTGGAGAGCGGCGCGGCGGATGCGCGCCGTCTCGACGCGCGGCGTCTGGCGCTGGCCTGCGCGTCACATCAGGGCTCGCGCGCCCACGCCGCGCTGGCGGCGGCGTGGCTGGGCGAGATGGGCCTTGGCGAGCGCGATCTGATGTGCGGCGCGCAAGCGCCGTCGGATGCTGAAACGCGCCGCGCGCTGCGCAATGACGGGGCGGCGGCGTCGCAGCTGCACAACAATTGTTCGGGCAAGCACACCGGCTTTCTCACCCAGGCGCTGCATCTGCGCGCGCCGACCGAGGATTATGTGGACGCGCGCCATCCGGTGCAGCGCGCGGTCGCCGACGCCTTCGCCGAGGCGACGGGCGAGGACGCGCCGCTGGGCTGGGCGGTGGACGGCTGTTCGGCGCCGAATTTCGCGGTGCGGCTGCGCGCGCTGGCCGCCGCCGCCGCGCGGGTGGCGCGCCCGCAGGAGGGCTTTGGCCCCGGCGTGCGCGCGGCCGCCGCCGCCAGGCTGCGCGACGCGATGATGGCGCATCCCTTCGAGGTGGCGGGCGCCGGGCGCGCCTGCACCGAGATGATGGAGGCCGCGGCGGGCCGCGCGGCGGTCAAGACCGGCGCGGAGGGCTGTTTCGTCGCCTATCTGCCGCAGGCGGGTCTGGGTATTGCGCTGAAGATCGACGACGGAAGCACAGAGGCCGCCGAATGCGCCATGGCGGCGCTGCTGGCGCGCTTTGGCGCCGTTGACCCGGCGGACCCGCGCGTGCGGCGGCGGCTGAACCCCGCGATCGTCAACCGGCGCGGGCTGACGGTCGGCGCCGTGCGGCCGGGCGCGGCTTTAAGCGCCGTCACGCTTTCTTAACCCCGGTTCGTCACGGTCATGGCGTCGCAGCCGTGGAGACGGGGAGAGATGACAGGGATGCAGCGGGCGGCGCCCGCAGCCGACGCGCCGGTGTTCGACGCCGCGGCCCTCGACGGGCTGCGCGCGGCGTTCGGCGCGCGAATCGGCGTGTTGCTCGACCGCACCCGCGCGGTGATCGGCGAGCGGGTGGCGCAGATGGCGCCGCTGGCGGGCGAGGGGCCGTCCCGCGCGCTGGGGCGGCTGGCGCATGAGGTCGGCGGCATGGCCGGGCAGGTGGGCCTTGCGCGGCTGGGCGCGGCGGCGCTGGCGCTGGAGGCGCTGTGCGAGGCCGGTGGCGCGCCGGAAGCCGTTCGCGACGCGGCGGACGCGCTGGCGGCGCTGTCGGCGCTGTCGCTTGAGGCGCTGCCGTCGGCGTGACGGGCGGAGGGCGGCTTTGCGCCCTGCGCGCCTGAACCTTTCGGCGCCCCGCGCGCCTGCGGACGTTTTGGCGCCCCGCGCGCCTGGGGGCCTTTCGGCGCCGGGCGGAGGCGGCTAGGGTCGCGCGACCCTTGCGCATGAGGCCGCCGATGCACGCCCGCCTGTCCCGCGACGCCGCCGCCGCGATCCCGCTTCAGCTGATCGAGACCGCCGATCTCGCCGCCGCCCGCGCCGCGCTCGACGCGCGCGCGCAGACCTGGCTCGACGCCTGCGGCTTCGCCGCCCGGCTGGGCGAGGTGGCGCTGCTGCCCGGGCCCGACGGCGCGCTGGCGGGCGCGCTGGTCGGCTGGGGCGACGCCGCCGCGCGGCGCAAGGGGCGGTTTCATCTGGCGGGCGCAGCCGCGAAACTGCCCGCCGCGACGTGGCGGCTTGAGACCGCGCTGCCGCCCGAGGCGGCGGAGGAGGCGGCGCTGGGCTGGCTTTTGGGCGGCTATCGTTTCGAGCGCTATCGCAAGGCCGAGCCTGCGCCCGCGCCGCTGCTGGTCGCGCCCGAAGGCGTGGACGCGGCGCGGCTGGAGGCGATCGCGGCGGGGGTGTTCCTGACCCGCGATCTGATCAACACGCCCGCCTGCGACATGGGGCCCGACGCGCTGGAGCAGGCCGCGCGCGATCTTGCCGGGGCGCACGGCGCCGCGGTCTCGGTGATCGCGGGCGACGATCTTCTCGCGCAAAACCTGCCGCTGATCCACGCCGTGGGCCGCGCCGCGACGCAGGCGCCGCGTCTGATCGCGCTGCGCTGGGGCGCGGAAGGCGCGCCGCTGGTCACGCTGGTCGGCAAGGGCGTGTGCTTTGACACCGGCGGGCTGGACCTGAAACCCTCCGCCGGGATGCGGCTGATGAAAAAGGACATGGGCGGCGCCGCCACCGCGCTGGGGCTGGCGTCGATGATCATGGCGCGCAAGCTGAAGCTGCAATTGCGGGTGATCATCCCGGCGGTGGAGAACGTGGTCGCGGCGGACGCCTTTCGCCCCGGCGACATCGTGAACAGCCGCAAGGGCCTGACGGTGGAGGTCGGCAACACCGACGCCGAGGGGCGGCTGGTGCTGGCCGACGCGCTGACGCTGGCCTGCGAGGCGCAGCCCGGCCTGCTGATCGACTTCGCCACGCTGACCGGCGCGGCGCGGGTGGCGCTGGGGCCGGACCTGCCGCCGCTTTATACCGACGACGACGCGCTGGCGGCTGAGTTGCTGGCGGCGGCGGCGCGGGCGCGCGATCCGCTGTGGCGGATGCCGCTGTGGGACGGCTATGACGACGAACTGAAATCGCCCATCGCCGATCTCGACAACGCGCCGTTCCCCGGCATGGCCGGTTCGGTGACCGCCGCGCTGTTCCTGCGCCGCTTCGTCGATCCCGCAATCCCATGGGCGCACATGGACATCTTCGCCTGGACCCCCGCCGCAAAGCCCGGCCGGCCCAAGGGCGCCGCGTGCCAGGGCGCGCGCGCGGTGTTCGCGGCGCTGGAGGCGCGGCATGGCTGAGGGCGCGCCTGATCCGCGCCTGACGCCCGCGCGCCCGGACGTGGCGGCGGCGCACCTTGAGGGCGTGGTGCAGGCGGCGCGCTACGCCGAGCCGCGCTGGCGGGTGGTGGACGCCGCCGCAGCCCCGCTCAGCGCCGCGCCCGACGCCGACGCGCCGCTGAGCACGCAACTGCTGCTGGGCGAGCGCTTCGCGGTCTATGACAGCGCGGGCGGCTGGGTATGGGGGCAGGCGGCGCGCGACGGCTATGTCGGCTATGCGCCCGACGCCTGTTTCGCGCCGGAGACCAAAGCGCCGACGCACCGCGTCAGCGCGCTTCAGGCGCTGATCTATCCCGAGCCCAGCATCAAGACCCGCCCGATCGCCGCCGCGCCGTTCGGCGCGCTGCTGGCGGCGCGACCCGAGGGCGAGGCGTTCCTTGCGCTCGATCTGGGCGGCTACGCCTGCGCGCAGCATCTGGCGCCCGCCGACAGCGTTGAGACTGACTGGGTGGCGACGGCGGCGCGGTTTCTCGGCGCGCCCTATCTGTGGGGCGGGCGCACGGCGGGCGGGATCGACTGTTCGGGGCTGGTCCAGATCGCGCGGCAGGCGGCGGGGCATGATTGCCCGCGCGACAGCGACATGCAGGCGCAGGCGCCGGGGCGCGACGTGGCGCCGGGGCGCGAGAAGCGCGGCGATCTGATCTTCTGGAACGGCCATGTCGCAATCATGCTCAGCCCGACGCGCCTGCTGCACGCGACCGCGCACGCGATGGCGGTGGCGATCGAGCCGCTGGCGCAGGTCGAGGCGCGCATCGCCGCGCTGGGCCTCGGCGCGCCGGTCGCGCGGCGGCGCTGGCGCGGCTGATCCCCTTTCGGATTTGGCCCCCTTTCGGAAAAGGGCCGGAGCGCGCTAGGTTGCGCTCAAGACATTCCTTGCGGAGCGAAGCCCCGATGATCCTGCGAACCGCCGCCGCGATGGGCGTGGCGCTGACGGCGGCCTGCGCCGTCTCCGAGCCGGTCGCGACCGCGCCCGCGCCCACCGCGCGCGCCGCGCCCGCCGCCGCCCAGCCCGGCGAGAGCTTCACCGCCTGGCGCGAGGGGTTTCGCGCGCGGGCGCTGGCGGCGGGCGTGTCGGGCGCGACCTTCAACGCGGCGTTCGACGGCGTGGCGCCGAACGCGCGGGTGCTGGAGCTCGACAGCTTCCAGCCCGAATTCGCCCGCCCGATCTGGGACTATCTCGACAGCGCGGTGTCGGAGACGCGCGTCGCCAACGGGCGGCTTCAGGCGGCGCAAAAGGCCGACGCGCTGGCGCGGATCGCGGCGCGCTACGGGGTCGAGGCGCCGGTGTTTCTGGCGATCTGGGGCATCGAAAGCGCGTTTGGCGCCAACTATGGCGACATCCCGGTGATCGAGGCGCTGGCGACGCTGGCCTACGAGGGCCGCCGCCGCGCCTTTGGCGAGGAGCAGCTTCTGGCCGCGCTGCGCATCCTCGACGCGGGCGACGTGACGCCCGACCGCATGGTGGGAAGCTGGGCGGGCGCCATGGGCCACACCCAGTTCATCCCCACCAGCTTCATCGCTTACGCGGTGGATTTCACCGGCGACGGCAGGCGCGACCTGTGGAGCGCCGACGCGCTCGACGCGCTGGCCTCGACCGCCAACTATCTGGCGCGCTTCGGCTGGACCAAGGGCGCGCCCTGGGGTGTGGAGGCTGCGCTGCCGCCGGGCTTCGACTACGCCATGGCCGACGAGCGCCGCCGCCCGGTCGCCAACTGGCGGGCGCTGGGCGTGAGCGGCATCGACGGCGCGCCGCTGGCCGACCACGGCGACGCGGCCCTGATCCTGCCTGCGGGCGCGCAAGGCCCCGCGTTCATCGTCTATCCCAACTTCTTCGTGATCAAGCGCTACAACAACGCGACATCCTATGCGCTGGCGGTGGGGCATCTGGCCGACCGCATCGCCGGGGCCGGGCCGATCCGGGCCGGATGGCCGCGCGGCGAGCGGGCGCTGTCGCGCAGCGAGAAAGAGGACATGCAGCAAAGACTGACGCGACTGGGCTTTGACACCAGAGGCGCCGATGGCGTGGTCGGCCCCGACACCCGCGCCGCGATCCGCGCATGGCAGCGCGCGCGCGGCCTGCCCGCCGACGGATTCGACAGCGCCGGACTGCTGGAGGCGCTGCGTCGGGAGACCGGCCAGCCGGGGACGGACGGATGAGGCGCCGCCGCATCGTCGCGCTGATGCTGGCGCTGGTCCCCGCCGCCGCGCTGGCGCAGCTTGGGCCGGTGACGGGGCGCTCCGGCATGGACATCGGGCGCCGCCCCGGCGTGGACGAGGCGCTGCGCCGCACGCTGACCCTTGTGCTGCGGGCGGAGGCGCGCAGCAATGGCCTGCCGCCGCAGCTCTCCGACCCGCAGCCGCTGAGCGAGGAGCAGATCGCGGTGCTGGTGGTCGGCGCCCGTCTGCCCGACGACTTTCCGGTGACCGCCGCGCCGCCGGGCGTGGACCGCCGCCTGCCGCACGCGCGCGGCGGCTCGGTCTGGGCCTCGGCGGGCACGTGGATGATCGAGGTCGATCCTGTGCGGATGCGGATTCTCAGCGTCGCGCCCGACGTGCTGCCGCCCGAACTCTAGCCCCCGTCGCGAAAGGCCCTCCGCCATGGCGCTTGCTCCCCGCTCCCAATCCCTCGCGCGGCTGGTCGCGGTCGCCGCCGGGCGCGAACCCGCAGACATGCTGATCCGGGGCGGGCGCTGGGTGAACGTCCATTCCGCAGAGGTGATCCCAGCGACCGACCTGGCCATCGCCGCCGGGCGCTTCGCGTATTGCGGCCCCGACGCCGGGCATTGCATCGGGCCGCAGACCACGGTGATCGAGGCGGATGGGCGCTATATGGTTCCCGGTCTGATCGACGCGCACATGCACGTCGAGAGCGGCATGGTGACGGTCACCGAATTCTGCCGCGCCGTGATTCCGCACGGCACGACCACGATGTTCGTCGATCCGCACGAGATCGCCAACGTGCTGGGCCTGCCCGGCGTGCGGCTGATGCACGACGAGGCGATGGCGATGCCGGTGGGGGTGTTCGTGCAGGCGCCGTCCTGCATCCCCTCGGCGCCGGGGCTGGAGACCGGCGGCGCCGTGTTCGGCCCCGACGAGATCGCAGAAATGATGGGCTGGCCCAATATCTGCGGCCTGGGCGAGGTGATGAACTTTCCCGGCGTGGCGGCGGGCGACGCCACCATGCTGGGCGAGATCGCCGCCACGATCCGCGCGGACAAGACCGTGGGCGGCCACTACGCCAGCCCCGACCTTGGCCGCGCCTTTCACGCCTATGTCGCGGGCGGCCCCGCCGACGACCACGAGGGCACGCGGGCGCAGGACGCGGCCGCGCGGGTGCGGCAGGGGATGCGCGCCATGCTGCGGCTGGGCTCCGCCTGGCACGATGTCGCCGAGCAGGTGAAGGCGGTCACCGAGCAGGGGCTGGACCCGCGCAACTTCGTGCTGTGCACCGACGACAGCCACGCAGGCACGCTGACCCGCGACGGCCACATGAACCGCGTCGTGCGCCACGCCATCGCGCAAGGATTGCGGCCGATAACCGCGATCCAGATGGCGACGCTGAACGCCGCCAGCCATTTCGGCATGGAGCGCGAGCTGGGAAGCATCACGCCGGGGCGGCGCGCGGACGTGATATTGACCTCCAGCCTTGTCGATCTGCCGGTCGAGACGGTGATCGCGCAGGGCGTGGTGGCGGCCGAGGGCGGCGCGCTGACGGCGGAGCTGCCGCCCTACGCTTATCCCGCCTTCGCGCGCGGCACGGTGAAGCTGGGCCGCGCGCTGAAGCCGCAGGATTTCCGCGTGGCGGGCCCAAGCGGCGCCAACGGCGTGCGGGCGCGGGTGATCGGCGTCATCGAGAACCAGGCGCCGACCCGCGCGCTGGAGCGCGATCTGCCGGTTTCGGACGGCGCCGTGGGCCTCAGCGGCGGCGTGGCGCGCATCGCGCTGGTCGAGCGGCACCGCGCCACCGGCGGGGTGGTCAACGCCTTTGTCGAGGGCTTCGGCTATGACCGCCCCTGCGCCGTGGCCTCGACCGTGGCGCATGACTGTCATCACATGATCGTCGTGGGCACGGACGAGGCCGACATGGCGCTTGCGGCGAACCGGCTGGCCGAGGTCGGCGGCGGCGTCACGGTGTGGTCGCAGGGCCGCGAGCTGGCGCTGGTCGAGATGCCGATCGCGGGGCTGATGTCGGACGAACGCGCCGAGGTGGTGGCGGCGAAGGCCGACGCGGTGATGGCGGCCATGCGCGCCTGCGGCTGCACGCTCAACAACGCCTACATGCAGCACTCGCTGCTGGCGCTGGCGGTGATCCCGGCGCTGCGCATCTCCGACAAGGGGCTGGTGGACGTGACGCGCTTTGCGCTGACCGACGTGCTGATCTGAAGTTCTGATCTTGCTGCGACCGGCGCTCGGCCTATCGGCGCGCCCCGGCCCATAGCCGCCTCAGGCCGCAGAACGCCGCCCGCGCCCCGGCGCGCGCCGCAGCCCTGGCGTCGGCGGGGTCGAGCGGGGCGAGCGCGGGCGTGAACACCCATCCCCGCGCCGCCGCCCGCGCCGCCAGCCACCGCGCGCCGTAATAGCCCAGCGCGGAACCCGCGATCACGTCGGAGAGGTAATGCTGCCCGGTCGGCACCCGGCTGAACGCCGCCCACGCCGCCACGGTGTAGAACACCGGCCGCCAGCGCGGCGCCAGCAGCGCCAGCGCCGTCGCCAGCGCGAACAGCGTCGCCGCGTGACCGGAGGGCAGGCTGTTGATCTTGAAATTCAGCGCGAAAGCATCGAAGTGGAATTGCCCCAGCGTCTCGTGCAGCTTGGGGCGGGCGCGCCCGATCGAGAACTTGAGCAGGATCGCCAGCAGGCCGACGCCGCCGACGCTCACCCCCACGAACGCCGCCTGATCGCGCAGCCGCGCCGCGCCCCGGCGCAGCCGCTGGGAGGGGCTGGCGCGCCCGGTCCAGACCGCGAACCCCGCGACCAGCGCGCAGGAGACCAGCATCCATGTGCTGTCGCCCAGTAGGGTGATCTCGCGCCACAGGATGCGCGCGTCGTCCATGCCCTGCGGGCCGGTGTCGCGAAAAAACTGGTAGAGCGGCTCGTCGAGAAAGGCGAAGGCCGCGACCATCGCCGACAGGATGACCGCCAGCCTGACGGCGCCGGGGTTTGCGTCACGCCACACAGGCTGCGCCCTCACGCTTGAGCTTGAACAGGGTCAGGGTGACCCGCTTGCCGTTGGAGTAGTTGAACGCCGCCAGTGTCTCAAGGGCGATCATCCCGCCCGCTGCGGCGTCGAAGGCGGCGCGCTCGGGGTCGCCGACCCAGGCCAGCGCCGCGCGCCCCTCGGCCAGCGCCGCCGCCGCGCCCGCGCCGTCGGTCATCAGCGTGTCGGTCCCAAGCGCGAACACCACGCTCGGCTCGCGATAGGTGGTCACGGCGACGGGGCCTGTGTCGCCGCAGCGGTGCGCGGCGGCCAGCCTGGCCATCTGCGGCGCCGGAAACGCCAGCGTCAGCGCGGGCAGGGCGAAGTGCAGCACCGCCGCGACGCTCAGCGCCGAGGCCGCCGCCGCCAGCGGCGCAAAGGCGTGCAACCGCCAGCGCCACAGCGCCCGGCCCGCCAGCACGGCGGCGCCGCCGCCGACCAGCCCGATGAGCGCGGCGCCCGGCGCGGGCGCGCCCATGATAACCCACGGCCCAACGACGGCGGCCAGCGTCAGCGCCAGCGCGGGCGGCGCCCACAGCGCCACCGCCGCGCGGCGCGCCCATGCGCCCGGTTGCGGCAGCGCGCCCGGCGCCAGCAGCGCGGCGGCCAGCAGCATCGCCAGCGCGGGCCAGGCGGGCAGGGTGTAATGCGGCAGCTTGGTCGGCGTCGCCTCGAAAATGACCCATGTCAGCGCCGCCCAGCCCAGCAGGAAGGCCACCGCAGGCTCGCGCCGCCGCCGCCATGCCCAGGGCGCCGCGAACGGGACCAGCGCCGCCCAGGGCCAGAACACGCCGATTGCGGCGATCAGGTGCCAGCCGGGCGGGCCGCCGTGCGATTCCATGCCGCCCGCCAGCTTGCCCAGCAGGTCGCGCCCCACCGACTGCGACCAGAAGGCGCCGTCGGATTTCAGCGTGATCGCGACCAGCCACGGCGCCGCGATCGCCGCCACCACCGCCAGCCCCTGCAACGGGCGGATCGCGGCCAGCGGCGCCACCGAGCGCCGCGCCAGCATGACGCCGAGCAACGCGCCCGCCACCGGCGCCAGGATGATCGGCCCCTTGATCAACGCCCCGGCGCCAACCGCCGCCCAGAACACAAGCGACCAGCGTCGCCCGCCCTCGACCAGCAGCACGCGCGCGAGCGCGCCCATCGCCAGCAGCGTCGCCGCCAGCAGCGGCGCGTCGGTCTTGGCCAGCCGCGCCTCCGCCGCCAGAATCACGCAGGTCGCCATCAGCCCTGCGGCCAGCAGGCCGGGCGCGCCGCCGGTCAGCGGCCGCGCCGCCCAGGCGGTCAGCGCCACCGCCAGCGCCGCCGCCAGCAGCGAGGGCGCCCGATAGGCCCATATCGGCGCATCGGCGCCGCCCGCCGCCCATGCGGCGGCGGCCTGAAGCCAATAGGCGCCGACAGGCTTGTTGTAGCGCGCGCTGTCCTGAAACCGGATGTCGAGGAAATCGCCGGTCTCAAGCATCTGGCGGCTGGCCTGCGCAAAGCGGGCCTCGTCGCGGTCGGTCGGCGGCAAGGTCGCCTGACCGGGCAAAAAGATCGCCAGCGCCGCCAGAAAGACCAGGATCAGCGCCAGCCGGGGGCGCCGCGCCAGCCGCGCCGC
>CAZRFB010000312.1:0-9436 GCA_964599185.1 uncultured Rhodobacterales bacterium
CATGCCGCATACGCTCTCGGACGCCGATCTCGCCAAGCGCGCCGCCGGCCTGCGCGCGCTGGATTTCGTCGAGGACGGGATGCGCCTCGGCCTTGGCACCGGCTCGACCGCCGACTGGTTTGTGCGCGCGCTGGGCGAGAAGGCGCGCGGCGGCGCCCTGTCCAGGGTCATCGGCGTGCCGACCTCGCTGCGCACCGGCGCGCTGGCGGAGCGTGAGAAGATCCGGCTCACCACGCTCGACGAGGCCGGCTGGCTGGACCTGACCGTGGACGGCGCCGACGAGCTGGACGGCGCGCTGACGCTGATCAAGGGCGGCGGCGGCGCGCTGTTGCAGGAGAAGATCGTCGCCACCGCGTCGGACCGCATGGTGGTGATCGCCGACGGCTCGAAGCGCGTCGAGAAACTGGGCGCCTTCCCGCTGCCGATCGAGATCGTGCCGTTCGGCTGGGAGACCACCAAGGCCATCGTCGAGGCGGCGCTGAAGGACGCCGACGTGGCGACGCGCGGCGTGACGCTGCGCCTCGCCCGCGACACGCCGTTCATCACCGACGGCGGTCACATGATCTTTGACCTGCACCTCGGCGCCATCGGCGCGCCCGCCGATCTGGCGGCGGCGCTGATCACGATTCCCGGCGTGATCGACACGGGGCTGTTCATCGACATCGCCGACGCGGCGGTGATAGGCCACGCCGACGGGACGACCGAGGTGATCGAGCGGCCCGCCTGAGCGCGCGGGGGGAAAGCGGCATGGCTGATTTCGACTACGATCTGTTCGTCATCGGCGGCGGCTCGGGCGGCGTACGCGCCGCGCGGCTGGCGGCGCAGGGCGGCGCGCGGGTGGGCATAGCCGAGGAATACCGCTTCGGCGGCACCTGCGTCATCCGCGGCTGCGTGCCCAAGAAGCTGCTGGTCTATGCGTCCTCCTTCGCCGAGGCGTTCGAGGACGCGGCGGGATTCGGCTGGCGCGTGGGCGAGACCCGTTTCGACTGGGCGGCGCTGATCGCCGCCAAGGATCGCGAGATCGCCCGGCTTGAGGGGATCTACGCGCGCAACCTCGATCTGGCGGGGGTGGAGCTGCACCGCTGCCGCGCCACGCTGGCCGGCCCGCATGAGGTGCGCCTCGCGCTCAGCGACCGGGTGGTGAGCGCGCGCCATATCCTGATCGCCACCGGCGGCGCGCCCTTCGTGCCCGACGTTCCCGGCGCCCACCACGCGATCACCTCGAACGAGGCGTTCGACCTGCCGCATCTGCCGCGCCGCGTGGTTGTGGTGGGCGGCGGCTATATCGCCTGCGAATTCGCCGGCATCTTCAACGGTCTCGGCGCCCGGACCACGCAGCTTTATCGCGGCGCGCAGGTGCTGCGCGGCTTCGACGACGATCTGCGCGACCACGTCTCCGCGGCGATGACCGGCCGCGGGATCGACCTGCGCTGCGGCGCCGACGTGGCGGAAATTCACAAGCGCGGCGACGCGCTGGCGGTGACGCTGACCGACGGCGCCACGCTGGAGGCCGACGCGGTGATGTATGCCGCCGGGCGTCGGCCCAACACCGCCGGGCTGGGGCTGGAGGCGCTGGGCGTCGCGCTCGACAAGGGCGGCGCGGTGGTGGTGGACGCGTGGTCGCAGACCTGCATCCCCTCGATCTACGCCGTGGGCGACGTGACCGACCGCCTTGCGCTGACCCCGGTGGCGATCCGCGAGGGCGCGGCGTTCGTCGAGACGGTGTTTCGCGGCAATCCCACCATGGCCGACCACGCCGACGTGGCGACGGCGGTGTTCACCCAGCCCGAACTCGGCACGGTGGGACTGACCGAAGCGCAGGCGCGCGCGGCGGGGCCGGTGGAGATCTACCGCGCGGCGTTTCGTCCCATGCTGGCCACGCTGTCGGGCCGCGACGAAAAGATGCTGATGAAACTGGTGGTTGCGAAGGACACACGCCGCGTTCTGGGCGTGCACATCATGGGCCACGGCGCGGCGGAGATGATCCAGCTCGCCGGCGTCGCGGTGAAGATGGGCGCCACCAAGGAGGACTTTGACCGCACGGTCGCCGTCCACCCCACGGCGGCCGAGGAGCTGGTCACGATGCGCGACCCGGTTCCCGAGGCTGCGGTCGCGCCGGTTTGGTGAACCTCTTGAACGCGCTGTGATGCGCGCCACCTAGGGTTCACCGGCAAAACAGCCGCATTGCGTTGCGGCGCGGGCGCAGGGCGCCTATAACCAGCGCGCCAGCGCGCGCAGGAGGAATGATCTCACATGCCATGGTCTAACAATTCCGGCGGCCCCTGGGGCAACCGAGGCTCAGACGGCGGGTCGGGCGGCGGATCTGGCGGCGGCAAGGGCGGCGGACGCGGTCCATGGGGCGGCGGCGGCGGCGGCGGCGACAACCGCCCGCCCGACATCGACGACATCCTGCGTCAGGGTCGTGAGAAGCTGCGCGTCATCATGGGCGGCGGCGGCGGGCGCGGCGGCGCAGGCCCCGGCGGGCTTCCCCCGATCGGCAAGCGCGGCTTCGCGCTGATCGGGCTGGGCGTTGTCGGCCTGTGGGTCGCGGCCTCGCTCTATACGGTCAAACCCGAGGAGCAGGCGGTAGAACTGCTGTTCGGTCAGTATTTCGCCACCCGCGACCCCGGCCTTCAGTTCGCGCCGTTCCCGGTGGTGACCTATGAGAAGAACGCGGTCACGCGCGAGAACATCATCGACATTGGTTATGACAGCGCGGTGCGCGGCCGCGGGCGCGGCGTCGATTCCGGACTGATGCTGACCGGTGACGAGAATATCGTCGATATCGACTTTCAGGTGGTCTGGAACATCAACAATCTGGGCGACCATCTGTTCAACCTCGCCGAGCCGACCGAGACGATTCGCGCGGTCAGCGAATCGGCGATGCGCGAGGTCATCGGGCGCTCGAACCTCAGTCCGATCCTTAACCGCGATCGCGCGCTGATCAGCCAGGCGGTGCAGGATCTGATCCAGACGACGCTTGACGGCTACGAGGCCGGGGTGAACGTGTTGCGCGTCAACTTCGACCGCGCCGACCCGCCGCCCGAGGTGATCGACAGCTTCCGCGACGTGCAGGCCGCCGCGCAGGACCGCAACACCCAGGAGAGCCAGGCGGAGGCTTACGCCAACCGCGCGCTCGCCGAGGCGCGCGGCCAGTCGGCGCAGCTTCTGCAGGAGGCCGAGGCGTATCGCGCCCAGACGGTCAACGAGGCGGAGGGCGAGGCGTCGCGCTTCAAGGCGATCTACGCCGAATACGCCCTCGCGCCGGAAGTCACCCGCAAGCGGCTGTATCTTGAAACCATGGAGCGCGTTTTCGGCGGCATGAACAAGGTGATCCTTGACGACACGACATCGGGCGGGCAGGGCGTAGTGCCCTATCTGCCGCTCAATCAGCTGACGGGGGGCAATCAGTGATGAAGAGCCGCATCGCCGTCATCGGCCTCGGCGCGCTGGCGCTGGCGCTGTTCCTGCTGGCCAACGCCCTGTTCACCGTGGATGAGCGCCAGCGCGCGCTGGTGCTGCAGTTCGGTCAGGTGCGCGGCGAGCCGATCGCCGAGCCGGGCCTCTACTTCAAGATTCCGTTCATCCAGAACGTGGCCTATTTCGAGGACCGCATCCTGCCGCTGGAGACCTCGCAGCTCGAGGTCACGCCGCTCGACGACCGCCGTCTGGTGGTGGACGCCTTCGCGCGCTGGCGCATCGTGGACACCATCCGCTTCCGGCAGGCTGTGTTCGACGAGGCTTCGGCGCGGCAACGGCTGGAGCGCATCCTGAACGCCTCGCTGCGGCAGGTGCTGGGTTCGGTGGTCTCCGAATCGCTGCTGTCGGATGAGCGCACCGCGCTGATGGTGCGGATCCGCGACGACGCGCGGCGCTCGGCGCGCGAACTGGGCGTCGATGTGGTGGACGTGCGCATCCGCCGCGCCGATCTGCCGGAGCAGAACCTGCAAGCCACCTTCGAGCGGATGCAGGCCGAGCGGCAGCGCGAGGCGGCCGACGAGCGGGCGCGCGGTGCTGAGGCCGCCCAGCGCGTGCGCGCCAACGCCGATCGTCAGGCGGTGGAGCTTGTGTCGGAGGCCAAGCGCGAATCGGAGGTGATCCGCGGCGAGGCCGACGCGCTGCGCAACCGCGTGTTCGCCGAGGCGTTCGGCCGCGACCCTGAGTTCTTCGCCTTCTTCCGCTCGATGCGGGCCTATGAGCAGGCGCTGCAGGGGCAGAACTCCTCGATGGTGATCTCGCCCGACAGCGAATTCTTCAACTATCTGAAGGATCCGGCGGGCGGTATCGGCCCGGTCGCGCCCTCTGCGGGCGTTCTGGGCAACTGAGAAGCGCGCGCCGCGCGCCATGGCGCGCGGCGGCGTTCAGGCGAAGGCGCACTTCGCCGGGGCCGTTCATCGACGGGAGCACGGGATCCATGATCGCATCCACCGCCAGTGTCCGAAGCATCGTCGCCGTCGCGGCGGCGCTGATGATCGCCGTGACGGCGCCGGTGGGCGGCGTCGCGCAGGAGCGGCCGCTCAGCTTCGCCGATCTGGCGGAGCGGCTCAGCCCGGCGGTGGTCAACATCTCCACCCGTCAGACGGTCGGCCAGCCCGGCGTGCAGGCGCCCGAGATTCCGCCCGGCGCGCCGTTCGGCGATCTGTTCAAGGACTTCTTCGACCGCAACCAGCGCGGCCCGCGCTCGGTCAGCTCGCTCGGCTCGGGCTTTGTGATCGACGCTGAAGGCGTGGTGGTCACCAACAACCATGTGATCGAAAACGCCGACGAGATCGTGGTCAACTTTCCCGACGGCCTGTCGCTGCCCGCCGAACTGGTGGGCACCGACCCCAAGACCGACATCGCGGTGCTGAAGCTCAGCCACGACAAGCCGCTCCCCTTCGTGTCGTTCGGCGACAGCGAGACGCTGCGGGTGGGCGACTGGGTGCTGGCGATCGGCAATCCGTTCGGCTTGGGCGGCTCGGTGTCGGCGGGGATCGTGTCGGCGCGCAAGCGCGACATCAATTCCGGGCCTTACGACGATTTCATCCAGACCGATGCGGCGATCAACCGGGGCAACTCGGGCGGGCCGCTGTTCAATATGGCGGGCGAGGTGGTGGGGGTGAACACCGCGATCATCTCGCCCAGCGGCGGCTCGATCGGCATCGGCTTTTCCGTGCCGTCGGCGCTGGTGAAGAACGTGGTGGCGCAGCTGCGCGAGTTCGGCGAGACGCGGCGCGGCTGGCTGGGCGTGCGCATCCAGACCGTGACGCCGGAGATCGCCGACAGCCTGAAGATGAAGCAAGCCGTCGGCGCCCTGGTGGCCGATGTGACGGCGGGCGGCCCGGCGGCGGCGGCGGGCGTGAAGAGCGGCGACGTTGTGCTGCGCTTCAACGGGCGCAAGATCGGCGCCATGCGCGACCTGCCGCGCATCGTCGCCGAGACGCCGGTGGGCGCAAAGGCGAAGGTGGAGCTGTGGCGCGACGGCAAGACGGTCACGGTGACGGTGGCGCTGGGCCGGCTTGAGGAGGGCGAGGAGATCGCCGAGGAAGGCGGGGGCGCGCCGCAGGCGACCGCGACCGCGCTGGGCATGACGCTCCAGACGCTTGACGCCGACGTGCGCGCCGAACTGGGCCTCGCCGACGATGTGGCGGGCGTGGTTGTCACCGCAGTGGAGGCCGACAGCGTGGCCGAAGCCAAGGGCGTGACGCCCGGCGAGGTGATCGTGGAGGCCGGGCAGGAGAAGGTCTCGACCCCCGGCGACGTGCTGGCGCGCATCAAGGCGGCGCGCGCGGAAAAGCGCGGCTCGATCCTGCTGCTGGTGCAGAACGCGGGCGGCCTGCGCTTCGTGGCGCTGTCGCTGGAGTGAAACGGGGCGCGCGTGTGCGGCTCAGGCCGCGGCGCGCTCCTCCAGCCATGCCTCCATGCGCCACGCCAGCCGTTTCCAGTGCGGGTCGATCGGCGCGCCATGCGCCATGTCGGCCAGCACGTCGGTCTGCGCGCCATAGGCGAAGGCGTTCGCCACCAGGTCCGACATCGGGATGAAGGCGTCGCGCTCGCCGATCAGCGCAAGGGTCGGCGTGCGCCGCCCCGCCAGCCAGTTGGGCAGATCCCAGGTCATCGCGTCGAGCAGCGCCAGCGGGCTTTCCGGCGTCGGCGGCGCCGCCACGCTGCGCACCCAGTCGTCGGGCGCGTCGTCGGTGAACAGCGCGCGCCGCGCGGCCTGCACCCCCAGCAGCGCGCCGCCGCCCGCCTGCGCCACCATCAGCGCCGCCAGCACCCTCGGGCGCTGCGCCGACAGCCGCCAGAACGACGGCGCGACGCCATATGGCCCCGGCGAGCCGACGAGGATCAGCCCCGCCAGTCGCCGCTCCGCCGCCAGGTGCTGCGCCACCAGCCCGCCCAGCGAGTGGCCGACCACCACCGGCGACCCGCCCAGCTCATCCGCCGCCGCGCGCGCAATCGCCACATAATCGCGCAGCCGCGCCTTGCGCGCGCCCGGCGCGCCCGGCGCCGACAACTGCGGCGCGGCGGTGCGCCGCCCGCGCGCCGCGAACCAAGGCGCCACGAACTGCGTCCACATCTCCGGCCCGCAAAACGCGCCGTGCAGGAACAGCATTGGCGCGGCGGTGATCTCTGGGCTGTTCATGGCGTCGCCTTTCGCTGCGGAGCGCCGACTCTAACCCACTGATTCGGCGCAGCATAGACTTCATGGGATCGGCGCCTTGCAAAGCGCGGCGCGATGGTCCATGTTAATCAGGCTACGTTATTCGACACTTGAACTTCTCCGTCTCCATCAGGCGCAGTCTTCAATGTCTGACTGACCGCGCCAGGCCGCCGCATATCGCGGGCGGTAGATTGAGGAGACGATCACATGGCTTCAGGCACTGTGAAGTGGTTCAACGCCACCAAGGGTTTCGGTTTCATCCAGCCGTCGAACGGCGGGCAGGACGTGTTCGTGCACATCTCGGCCGTTGAGCGCGCCGGTCTGTCGTCGCTGAACGACGGCCAGAAGCTGGAGTATCAGATCGAGAGCGACCGCAACGGCCGCAGCTCGGCCGGCTCGCTCGTTCTGGTCGACTGATCCGGACAGCTTCGCCAGCATTGGCCCGGTCCGCCCTTCGCGGGGTGGACCGGGCCTTCTTTTTTTCGATCCCATGAAACGAACGACAAAAAACGACATGACTCACGAATTTGGACAAGACAGGCCCGACATGATCGGCGGCCTGTCGCATAGCGCCCGGATGGTCTGGGCGCGCGACGTGCTGCGCCAGCGCGCGGCGCTGGTTACCGGTCTCGCGGTCAGCGGACCGTGGATGGTGCGCCGCGCCGAGGCGATTCTCGCGGGCGCGACGGCGGACTGAACGCGCGCGCGCCGGGGCCGCATGCTCAGGGCGACGCAAGAGATCGGGGAGGCGGACGACATGGCCAAGGTGAAACAGGCGCCGCAAAAAAGCGCCGCGCCCGCGCGAAAAGTTCGCCTCACCAAACAGCCCGCGCCGACAGCGTGGTTTGCGGAAGTGGACGGCGCGCCGCTGCCGGTGGCGTTGCAGCACTGGGCGCGCTTCGGCGCCGGGTCCAACAGCTACAATGATCCGCTGACGCTGGCGGGGCGCGGCGCGACGCCGCGCTCGCCGGAGTATTTCAGCGCGCTGCGCGACGGCGTCGTGGCGCTGGCGCGCGCCCATATGGTGAAGGACGCCAAGGGCGAGGACGCGATCAAGCGCGAGGGCTGGATCGGCCTCTACCGCGTCGCCAATGTCGAGGCGTCCGACGAGGGCGTGACCTTCGACTTCGTGGAGCGGCTGGCGACGTTCTGAACGCCGCCTCAGCCCTCGTATCGCTCCACCTTCTGATCGATGGCGCCGAAGATCGACCGGTCGGCGACATCGTTCATCTCGATGCGCACCCGGTCGCCGAAACGCAGGAACGGCGTGCGCGCCGCGCCATGCAGCATCGTCTCGACGACCCGCAATTCGGCAAGGCAGGAATAGCCGCGCCCGCCCTCGGTGATCGGCGCCCCCGGCCCGCCGTCGGGCGCGCGGTTGCTGACCGTGCCGCCGCCGACGATCGACCCCGGCCCCAGCGGACGGGTGCGCGCCGCGTGCGCCACAAGCTGCGCGAAGTCGAACACCATGTCGCGGCCCGCCTCGGCGCGGCCCTGCGGCACGCCGTTCAGATCGACGTGCAGCGGGCGGTGGACCCGGAAGCCGCGCCATGCGGCGCCCAGCTCGTCCGGCGTCACCGCCACCGGTGAGAACGCTGTCTGCGGCTTGCTTTGCAGAAAGCCGAAGCCCTTCGCCAGCTCCGCCGGCGCCAGCCCGCGCAGCGACACGTCGTTGACCAGCATCACCAGCAGAATCGCGGCGCCTGCCGCCTCGACGCTGGCGCCCATGGCGACCGGGCCGGTGACGACCGCCACTTCGCCCTCCATGTCGATGCCCCAGGCCTCGTCGGCCAGCCGGATCGGCGCGCGCGGCGCGAGGAAACAGTCCGAGCCGCCCTGATACATCAGCGGCGCCTCCCAGAAACTGTCCGGCAGCGCGGCGCCGCGCGCGCGGCGGGTGAGTTCGACGTGGTTCACATAGGCCGAACCGTCGGTCCAGCTATGGGCGCGCGGCAGCGGGCTGAGCGCGTCGCGCTCACGAAACCGCTCCGACGGCGCGGCCTCCAGCGCCAGGTCGCGGCTGAGCGCCGCCAGTTGCGGCCCCGCGCGCTCCCAATCGTCGAGCGCCGCCTGCAACGTGGGCGCGATGCGCCGCGCGTCGGTGCAATGCGCCAGATCCTTCGTCACGACCACGAGTCGTCCGTCGCGCGTTCCGTCATTCAGGCTTGCGAGCTTCACGCCGTCACCCCCTGCGCCGCGCCCCTCGCGCGGCCCCTGTCGTCATCTCTGGCGGCAGCTTGACCCGCTTCGCGGGCGCCGTCGAGTGCTTCGTGACGGATTTGCGGCGCGCCGCGCCCGCATGACGCGCTTGCGCGGCGCGGCTTGCGCGCTAGGGTGTGTTGCGGTGCAACATGAAAGGAGCGCGCCATGGCGCAGCTTTTGGGCGGGCTGAGGGTGATCGAGAGCGCGGCGTTCGTCGCGGCGCCGCTGGCGGGAATGACGCTGGCGCAGATGGGCGCCGACGTGATTCGCATCGACCGGCTGGAGGGCGGGCTGGACCATCACCGCTGGCCGGTCACCGCCGAGGGGCGCAGCCTGTTCTGGGCCGGACTCAACAAGGGCAAGCGCAGCGTGGCGGTCGATCTGTCGCGACCGGAGGGGCGCGAACTGGTCTCGGCGCTGATCTGCGCGCCGGGGCCGGACGCGGGCGTATTCCTGACCAATCTCAAGGTCAAGGGCTGGACCGACTACGAGACCCTGCGCCAGCGCCGCGACGACGTGATCGTGGCCTCGGTGATCGGCACGCGCGAGGGCGGCCCGGCGGTGGATTACACGGTGAACCCGGCGCTGGGC
>CAZRFB010000313.1:0-1790 GCA_964599185.1 uncultured Rhodobacterales bacterium
TCGGCGGCGAAATCGGCGTCGTCGGTGATCAGGATGGACTGGGCGGAGGCGTCGTGTTCGGCCTGCGCCATCAGGTCCAGCGCCGCCCAGTCGGGGTCTTGCGCGCCGTCGGCGATCACCACCACCTCGGACGGCCCGGCGATGCTGTCGATGCCGACATGGCCGAACACGCGGCGCTTGGCGGCGGCGACCCAGGCGTTGCCCGGCCCGGTGATCTTGTCCACCGGCGCGATGGTCTCGGTGCCATAGGCCATCGCCGCCACCGCCTGCGCGCCGCCGATGCGATAGACCGTCTCGACGCCCGACAGCCGCGCAGCCAGCAGCACCAGCGGGTTGACCGCGCCGCCCGGCGTTGGCGCGCACATCACCAGCCGCTGCACGCCCGCCACCTGCGCCGGGATCGCGTTCATCAGCACCGAGGACGGATAGGACGCCTGCCCTCCCGGCACATACAGCCCCGCCGCGTCCACCGGACCCCAGCGCCAGCCAAGCGTGACGCCCGCGTCATCGGTCCAGCGCGCGTCCTGCGGCTTCTGGCGGTCGTGATAGGCGCGGATGCGCGCGGCCGCCAGCGCCAGCGCCTCGGCCTCCACCTTCGGGACGACGGCGGCGGCGGCGTCGATCTCGGCCTGCGAGAACGCCAGCGTCTGCGGCGTGAGCTTCAGGCGGTCGTGCTTTTCGGTCAGCCGGATCAGCGCCGCGTCGCCCTCGGCGCGGACCTCGGCGATGATCGCGGCGGCGGCGGCGTCCACGTCGTCGGAGGCTTCGCGTTTGGCCCCCAGCAGGGCGGCGAAGGCGACATCAAAACCGGGGTCGGCGTGGTGCAGGGTGACGGGCATGGGAGCGTGGCCTTTTCTTGCGCGGCGCGACCATAAGACGGCGCAGCCGGTCACGCCAGAGTCGCGGCCGCGCCGCATTCGGGTCTATGCTGTCGCATCGGGCTGGAGGGTTGGGCGATGTCGGTCGGAACGGTGATCGCGGGCGCCGCGCTGGCGCTGGGGCTGGTCGGGGCGGCGTGGGTCGGCGGCCAGGCGCTGATCGCGGCGCAGGCGCCGGTGCGCGCGGTCACGGTCAAGGGGCTGGCCGAGCGCCCGGTGGAGGCCGACATCGCCGCGTGGCGGCTGGCGTTTCGCGGCGAGGGCGCCGAGCAGGCGGCGGCGATCGCCGACGCCGCCCGCCAGCGCGACGCGGTGCGCGCCTTCGCGCTGGCGGGCGGGCTTTCGCCCGACGAGATCGCCGAGGAGCCGTTCACCCTCAAGGTGGACCGGGTGTTCTACGACAACGGCCAGTCCGAGCGGCTGCGCTTTTCCGCCGTCGGCGCGCTGCGCATCCGCACGCCCAGGGTGGACGCGGTGGCGGCGCTGTCGGGTCGCACGCTTGAGCTGCTGGCGCAGGGGGTGCGGCTGGGCGAGGGCGACTACGCCGAAGCGCCGCGCCCGCTTTATGTGTTCACCGGACTGAACGCGGTGAAGCCGGCGATGATCGCCGACGCCACCCGCAGCGCCCGCGCCGCCGCCGACCAGTTCGCCGCCGACAGCGGCGCGCGCGTCGGCGCGATCCTGTCGGCGAATCAGGGCGTGGTGCAGGTGCTGGCCCGCGACGGCGACTATCCCGAACAGCTTGAGCGCTGGAAGACCGTGCGGGTGGTGAGCACGGTGGAGTATGCGCTGGAGAAGTAGCGGAAGCGGACATGATCGGCCCGCGCCGGTCCCTTCATCCCTCGTGACGCGGCAGGCCGCGCGCCTGGTGGGGGCGGGCGACGTCGGTCAGCGTCACCTCCAGCGCCTCGA
>CAZRFB010000314.1:0-12772 GCA_964599185.1 uncultured Rhodobacterales bacterium
AACGCGGGCGAGCAGTTCTTCAGCTATCTGCGCGACAGCTTCGACGTGCTCTATGCCGAGGGGCTGGCGGGAAGCCCGAAGATGATGAGCGTCGGGCTGCATTGCCGCCTCGCCGGGCGGCCTGGCCGGGCGGCGGCGCTGGCGCGGTTTCTCGACTACGTTCAGGGGCATGACCGGGTGTGGCTGGCCACAAGGCTCGACATCGCGCGCCACTGGGCGGCGACGCATCCCTTTGTCGCGCGCGAGCGGCCCTCGCACATGGCGCGCGACGCCTTTGTCGCGCGGTTCGGCGGGGTGTTCGAGCACTCGCCCTGGATCGCCGAGCGCGCCTGGGCGGCGGAGATGGGGCCTGCGCATGATCCGGCGCCGGGGCTTGCCGCCGCGCTGACGGCGCAGTTCCGCATGGCCTCGGACGCCGAACGGCTGGGCGTGCTGCGCGCGCATCCCGATCTGGCGGGCAAGCTGGCGCAGGCGCGGCGGCTGACGGCGGAAAGCGCGGCGGAGCAGGCGGGCGCCGGGCTCGACGCGCTGACCGACGCCGAGCGCGCGCGCTTCAGCGTGCTCAACGCCGCCTATCAGCAGCGGTTCGGCTTTCCGTTCATCATCGCGGTGCGGGGCTTGGACAAGGCCGCGATCCTGCGCGCCTTCGAGGCGCGGCTGGGCAATGACCGCGAGACCGAAATCGCGACCGCCTGCGCGCAGGTCGAGCGCATCGCGCGGCTGCGGCTGGAGGACATGCTGGCGTGAGCAGGCTCTGGATCAGGAACCCGCTCGCGATTCTGGCGACAGGCGCGGGCGGCGGGGTGGTGGTCGAGGGCGGGCGCATCGTCGCGCTGGTCGGCCCCGGCGAGACGCCCGCGCATGACGCAGCGTTCGACGCCTCCGCCCATGTCGTGCTGCCGGGGCTGATCAACACCCACCATCACTTCTATCAGACGCTGACCCGCTGCCACCCCGACGCGATCAACAAGCCGCTGTTTCCGTGGCTCAGGGCGCTCTATCCGGTCTGGGCGCGGCTGACGCCCGAGGCGCTGCGGCTGGCGACGCGGCTGGCGCTGACCGAGCTGATGCTCTCGGGCGTCACCTGTTCCTCGGACCACCACTACGTCTATCCGCCGGGGCTGGACGACGCGCTGGACATCCAGGCGGAGGAGGCGCGGCGACTGGGTATCCGCATGACGCTCAATCGCGGCGCGATGAACCTCAGCGAAAAGGATGGCGGCCTGCCGCCCGACTCGGTGGCGCAGGATCACGACGCGATCATGGCCGACTGCGAACGGGTGATCGCAAAGCATCACGACGCCGCCGAGGGCGCGATGATCCGGGTGGCGCTGGCGCCGTGCTCGCCGTTCTCGGTGGCGCGAGACCTGATGCGCGACACCGCCGCGCTGGCGGCGCGCTGCGGTTGCGGGCTGCACACTCATCTGGCGGAGACCCATGACGAGGACGCCTTCTGCCGCGACCGGTTCGGGATGCGCCCGCTCGACTATCTGGAGGACTGCGGCTGGATGACGCCGCGCGCCTGGCTGGCGCATGGCGTGCATTTCGACGACGCGGAGATCGCGCGGCTGGCGGTGGCGGGGGTGGGGGTGTGCCACTGCCCGACCTCGAACATGGTGCTGGCGTCGGGCGCCTGCCGCACGCTGGCGCTGGAGCGCGCCGGGGTGAAGCTGGGCTTGGGCGTTGACGGCTCGGCCTCCAACGACAGCTCGAACCTGATGGAGGGCGTGCGCCACGCGCTGATGCTGGCGCGGCTGACCTATGGCGCGCAGGTGAGCCATCTGGACGCGCTGCGCTGGGCGACCGCAGGCTCCGCCGCCTGTCTGGGCCGCGACGACATCGGCGCCATCGCCCCCGGCAAGCAGGCCGATCTGGCGCTGTTCACGCTGGAGGACTTGCGTTTTTCCGGCGCGGGCGATCCATTGGCGGCGCTGGTGCTATGCGGCGCGCACCGCGCCGACCGGGTGATGGTCGCAGGCCGCTGGACGGTGGAGAACGGCGCGCCGGTGGGCGTGGATATCGCCCGGCTGCGCGCCGAGCATGGCGCGATGGCGCGCAAATTCTTGTAGTGACGGAGAGAAAGACCATGGCGCACGCGCCTGCCGACGACATCCCCGCTTTCGCGCGCGGCGCGATCAACCTCGCCTCGGCCCGGCTGGGCGCCGAGGCGCTGTTCGCCACCGACGATTTCTTCGCCCCCGCCGCGAGGATGCTCGACGACGCCCCGGCGGTGTTCCACCCCGACCGCTATGACGACAACGGCAAGTGGATGGACGGCTGGGAAAGCCGCCGCCGCAGGGGCCCGGGGCACGACTGGGCGGTGGTGCGGCTGGCGGCGCGCGGGCGCGTCACCGGCTTTGACATCGACACCGCGCATTTCACCGGCAACTACCCCTCCGCCGCGCGGGTGGAAGGGTGGCTCGGCGACGGCCACCCGGCGGAGGACGCGGACTGGGTGGAGATCGCGCCGTTCACGCCGCTGGGGCCGGACGCGCATCACTTCATCCCCTGCGCCAGCGACCGGTCGTTCAGCCATGTGCGGCTGCACATCCACCCCGACGGCGGCGTGGCGCGGTTCAGGGTCTACGGCCAGCCCGAGCTGCCCGAGGGCGACGCGGAGATCGACCTTGCCGGCGCGCTGAACGGCGCGCGGGTGATCGGCTGGTCGAACGCGCATTACGGCGACATCCAGCGCGTTCTCTATCCCGGGCGCGGCCTGACCATGGGCGACGGGTGGGAGACGCGGCGGCTGCGCGCGCCGGGCAACGACTGGCTGATCGTCCGGCTCGCCTGCCGCGGCGTGATCGCGCGCGCGGTGGTGGACACCCGCCATAACAAGGGCAACTACCCCGAAAGCTGCTCGATCCAGGCGGCGGACATGGGCGCGCTGGGCGAGGGTCTCGACGCGATGGTGACGACGGCGGCGATGTTCTGGGACGAGATCGTGGCGCGCGAGACGCTGGGGCCGGACGCGGAGCATATCCTGACGGTGATCGACCCCGCCCCGGTGACGCATGTGCGGCTCAACATCTATCCCGACGGCGGCATCAGCCGGTTGCGGCTGTTCGGCAGGCGCGCGTGAGGCGGCGGGCGTGAGCGAGGTGGCCGCGCAGCCGCTGAGCGCCGCCGCCTTCGCGCCGTTCGGCGAGGTCATCGAGACGCCCGGCGCGGTGCATTACCCGATCAACGACGGCCGCTGCATCCGCCACCACGCCCTTGCGCAGGTCGAGACGCTGGGCGCGGACGCAAGCGCGCTGATCTCGATCTTCGTCAGCCAGCCGGTGCGCCTGCCCTATGCGCTGTCGCTGGTCGAGCGGCACCCCTTGGGCAGTCAGGCGTTCATGCCGTTGCAGGACGACCCGTTTCTGGTGATCGTCGCGCCCGATGAGGGCGGGGCGCCCGGTGCGCCGCTGGCGTTTCTCGCCGCGCCGGGGCAGGGGGTGAACTATCGCCCCGGCGTCTGGCACGGCGTGCTGACGCCGCTGGCGCGCGAGGGGCGGTTTCTGGTGGTGGACCGGGGCGGCGCGGGCGCAAACCTTGAGGAATTTCTCTATGCTGCGCCCTGGACCGTGACCGGCTGAGGGCGCTCAGGCGGGGCGATTCCCGCGCCACGCTCGATGATATTTTGTGAACACGTGGAGATTGTGTTAACATGAAGGCCAGTTCGGGAGGGTTGGCCATGATGCGACTGTCCGCCGTGTTGATTGCGTTGATTCTGGCGCTTTCGACGCCTTCACATCCCGATCCCGATCCGCAGCAATTCAACCCGTGCAACCCGAAGATCCAGAAATGCGCCTGAGCAGGGGGCGGTGAGGTGCAGGTGGAGCGCGACTGGCTGATCGCCTTCGCCGTCGGCGCCGCGATCATCCTGCTGTTCGCGCGAGAGCGGCTGAACCGCCCGCTGACGGTCGAGGAGGGGGCGGAGCGGCGCGGGCGGTTGCTGGAGCTGCTCGCCCCGGCGCAGCTGCGCCGCCCCGGCGTGTTCTTCAAGGGTTATCTGTTCTACGCCGCGCTGTTGCTGGTGGTGTTCATGATTCTGTCGGTCGGGACCTCGAGCCTGGGCCTGCTGTTGATCGGCGGAGAAGTGAGCGACGGCGTCAGCTTCGACGACCCCGCCTGGCCGCTGGCGGTGGCGCTTGGGATCGTGGGGCTTGCGCCGGGTTTTCCGATTCTGTCGCGTATCGAGGAGAAGTTCCGCCGCTTCGCGCAGGATCTCGTCGGCGTGCCCGCCAGCTTCAACGCCTTCACCGACGCGCTGCTTGAAGTCCCGCTCGACCGCGCGCAGCTGCCTGATGACCTGATCGGGCGCGAGGACGCGCAGCGGCTCGACGCGATCCTGGCGCGCGCCGAAGCGGTGTTTGGCGAGGGGACGCATCTGACGTGGTTCGCGCAATGCGCCATGAAGCTGTTCGCGTTCCGCGCCTGGGCGACGGGCGGGGCTTCGTGGCCCGGTTATGCGGTGCGGCATGAGTTCCGCCGCATCGAGGCCGAGGTGGCGCCGATGGTCGAGGCGGCGCTGGCCGATATGATCGACCTTGGCCTGTCGCCGCGCGAAGCCGCGCCAGACCCGAACGAAGACATCGCCGCCGCGCAGCAGCGCCGCGCGACCGCCGAGGATCGCTGGCGCCACCTGGCGGCGCGCGCCGAGGCGGCGTCGGAGGGCGCCTGCGCGCTGTTCGCGCTCTACGCCGAACGCGCCGAGACCATGCCGGTCAAGAACAACCCGATTTCCGAGATGCTGCGCGGCCTGATCGAGAACGCCCGCGCGCAGCGACGGCGCGACCTGCCCGGCGCCAACGTTCTGGCGGGGTCGCTGGTCGTCGTTGGCGCGGCTGCGTTTCTGATCGGCTACGCCGGGTCGCTGAGCGGCGTTCTGGCCTATCCGGGGATGAGCCATCTCAACGCCGGGCTCAGCTATCTCGTCGGCGTCGTGGCGCTCTACGGACCGGCGAGTTTTCTGGCGTGGAGCGCCCGCCATCCGGCCCCGCCGCAGAAATGGCGCAACGCCATGGGCGGCGGGACGGTGTTTCCCGCGATCCAGTATCTGGCGCTGTTCGGCTGGGCGTGGCTGGTGTCGGCGCTGACCATGACGGCGTTCATCCTGTTCCAGCAGATCGCCGCGCATGTCGCGGCGGTGGCGGCGGATGCCACCCGCGACACGCTGAGCGCCGCCTGCGTGATGACGCAACTGCTGGGCGTGACGATCCGCGACAGCGCCTGCCCGACCACCGGCAGCGTGTGGCAGGCGGTGGCCTATGGCGTGCTCGGCGCGTGGAATGCGGTGACGATGGCGCTGCTCGCCGATTGCGTCGAGTCCGCGCGTCCGCGCCGCCTGCTGGAGCGCGCCCTGCCGCTGCTGCACGGCGCAGGGCTGGCCGCGCTGAACTTCATGGCGGCGGAGTGGCTGGGCCGGATGCCGGACGCCGCGCCGGAGGACATGCTGACCGTTCCGCTGCTGGGCTTCCGCGTCAGCCCTGCGGCGCAGGTGATCGCGGCGGAGGCGCTCAGCGCCGCGCTGCTTGGGCTGCTGTTCGCGATGGTGACGCTGATGGCGCTGCGCAGGCTCCACGCGCGCCCGGTCGCGCCGCCGCCGTCGCCGTCGGCGTTCGGCCCGGGGGCGCGGCGCGCGCTGCCGGCCGAATAGCCGCCGCTCAGGCGGCTTGCGCGACCGCCGCCGCCGCGCCGTCGCGCTTCAGCCGCTCCAGCGCCGCCAGCAGCGGCGCGGTGAAGCGCGGCTCGGCGGGAAGGTCGGCGCCGAAGATCGCCTCGATCCCCAGCAGGCCGCGCATCAGCGCCTCCGGCCCCGCCGCCTGCGCGGCGACCTCTGCGAAGCGGGCGGCCAGCGGGTCGCGCACGTCGATGGGCCGCCCGGCGTCGTCGCGGCCTGCCACATAACGCATCCAGCCCGCCACCCCCAGCGCCAGACGGTCGATGGGCTGGCCCGCCGCCAGCCGGTCGCGGATGGTTCCCAGCAGGCGCTGCGGCAGTTTTTGCGAGCCGTCCATGGCGATCTGCCAGGTGCGGTGCTTCAGGCCGGGGTTGGCGAAGCGGGCCAGCAGCGCGTCGCGATAAGCCGCCAGACCGGCGGGCGCGGCCAGCGTCGGCATGATCTCCTGCGTCATCAGCGCGCGCAGGAAGGCGGCGCAGGGGGCTTGCGCCATCACCTCGGCCACGGTCTGAAGCCCCGCCAGATAGCCCAGATACGCCAGCGAGGAATGCGCGCCGTTCAGCATCCTGAGCTTCATCAGTTCGAACGGCGCCACATCGGCCACCATCTGCGCGCCCGCGTTCTCGAACGGCGGGCGGCCGGCGGGGAAGTGATCCTCGATCACCCATTGCAGGAACGGCTCGGTGACGACCGGCCAGGCGTCGCGCAGGCCCAGCGCGCGCGCGACGGCGTCGCGGTCGGCCTCGGTCGTGGCGGGCACGATCCGGTCCACCATGGCGCAGGGAAAGGCGACGCTATCCGCCACCCAGGCGCCAAGGCCAGGGTCGCGCAGCGCCGCCAGCCGCGTCACCACGGCGCGCACCGTGCGGCCGTTCTGGGCCAGGTTGTCGCAGCACAGCACGGTGAACGGCGCGACCCCCGCCGCCCGCCGCGCCGCCAGCGCCGCCGCCAGCAGGCCGGGGGCGGAGCGCGGCGCGTCCGGGTTCGCCAGATCGGCGACCACGTCGGGGTGCCCCTCGTCCAGCCGCCCGGTGGCGGGGTCGTGGAGATAGCCCTTCTCGGTGACGGTCAGCGTGACGATGCGCACCATCGGGTCGGCCATCGCCGCCAGCAGAGCGGGCAGATCGCCGGGCAGGGTCAGCACGCCCTTCAGCGCGCCGATCACCCGGTGCGAAACGCCCTGAGGCCCGCTGACCGCGAGCGTATAAAGCCCGTCCTGCGGCCCCAGCGCCTCAGCCGTCGCCGGGCTGCGCAGGGATGCGCCCAGGATCGCCCAGTGGGGATGCGCCGCCAGCAGGTCGTCGATCACCACCGCCTGATGCGCGCGGTGAAAGGCGCCGACGCCAAGGTGGACGATCCCGACACGCGCCGCGGCGCGGTCATAGGCGGGCCGGGCGATGGCGGCGGGCAGGCGCGGCAGCGTGGCGTCGCACAGCATGTCGGTCATTTGAACAGCCCCGGCAGAAACAGCGAGATTTGCGGCACATAGGTCACCAGCATCAGCACCGCGACGCAGGTGAGGTAGAACGGCCAGATGGTGCGCACCACGTCCGACACCCGCGCCTTGCCCACCGCGCAGCCCACGAACAGCACCGAGCCCACGGGAGGCGTGCACAGCCCGATCCCGAGGTTGAGGATCAGCACGGCGCCGAAGTGGATCGGGTCCATGCCGAAGGCGGTGACCACCGGCAGAAAGATCGGCGTGGTGATGATGATCAGCGGCGACATGTCCATGAACGCGCCGAGGAACAGTAGCAGCAGGTTCAGCAGCAGGAAGATCACGATCGGGTCGTCCGACAGCCCCTTCATGAACGCCACCATCTGCGCGGGCGCCTGCAACAGCGCCAGCAGCCAGCCGAACGCCGCCGCCGAGCCGATCACCAGCAGCACCATCGCCGTGGTGCGCACCGCGCCGAAGGTGGCGTCGCGAAAGTCGCTGAGGCTCTGCGCGCTGCGATAGACCGCAAGCAGCATGA
This sequence comes from uncultured Rhodobacterales bacterium, assembly GCA_964599185.1. Taxonomy (GTDB): domain Bacteria; phylum Pseudomonadota; class Alphaproteobacteria; order Rhodobacterales; family Rhodobacteraceae; genus Rubrimonas. Next base: position 7,645 of record CAZRFB010000314.1, read on the forward strand.
AGGCGGCGTAGAGCGCGGCGATGCACGAGGACTCGGTGGCGGTGAACACGCCCGAGCGCACGCCGCCGAAGATGATGCCGATCAGGATCAGCCCCGGAATCGCAGCGACGGCGTAGCGCCCGATGGCGCGCGCGCCGGGAAAGGCCTCCGCAGGATAGCCGCGATGGCGCGCGACAAACCAGGTCGTCACCATCAGCCCCGCCGCCAGCAGCAGGCCGGGCAGGATGCCGGCGGTGAACAGATCGGCGATCGACAGGCCGCCGCCGGCGGAGATCGAATAGATGATCATGTTGTGCGACGGCGGGATCAGGAGCGAGATGATCGCCGAGGTGATGGTGACGTTCACCGCAAAGTCGCGGCCGTAGCCCTGCTTGACCATCTGCGGGATCATCAGCCCGCCGATGGCCGAGGCGTCGGCCACCGCCGAGCCTGAGACGCCGCCGAACAGCGTGGAGGCGGCGATGTTCACCTGCCCCAGCCCGCCCCGGAAATGCCCCACCAGCGAGCCTGCGAAGCGCACCAGCCGCTCGGCGATGCCGGAGCGGATCATCAGGTCGCCCGCGAAGATGAAGAACGGGATCGCCATCAGCGCGAACACCGAGATGCCCGCATTCAGCCGCTGGAACACGATCAGCGGCGGCACGCCCATGTAGAGCACGGTGGCGAACGACGCGACGCCAAGGCAGAAGGCGATCGGCGTGCCGACCAGCAGCAGCCCGGTGAAGGTTCCGAACAGGACGGCGAGCTCGGCGCTCATGGCGCGGTCTCCTGCGTCGCGCGGCCAAGACCGGCGAGGTTGCGCAGGCCGAACAGGCTGACCAGCGCGCCGCCCGCCACCAGCGGCAGATAGTCAAAGCCCCCCGGCCAGCCGAGAACCGGCAGCGTCGCGGTCCACGTGCCGCGCACCAGCAGCATGCCATACCAGGCCATGCCAAGGCCGAAGCCCAGCACCGCCAGATGGCTGACCGCCTCCATCGCCAGCGCGAGCGGGCGCGGCGCGATCACGCGCAGCACGTCAAAGCCCAGATGCCCGCCCTCGCGCACGCCCACGGCGGCGCCCAGCAGGATGAACCAGCCCATCAGCTGGATCGCCACCGGCTCGACCCATGTCGGCGTGTCGTTGAGGATGTAGCGGCCGAACACCATCCAGCCGACCGACAGCGTCATGCCGACAAGACCGATGGCCGACAGCCACAAGGCGAGTTGCGCGAGGCGGTTCAGCAGGGCGTCGAGGGTGGCGAACATGGTCTGGCGCCTTTCAGCGTTGACGGGGTGCGCGCCGCCCCCTCACCCCGACCCTCTCCCCCGACCGGGGGAGAGGGAGCGCGTGTGGCTGCGGGTGGCGCCGAAGGTCCAAGCCGATGCGCAGGCGGCCCCGCCTTGCGCCCCCTCTCCCGCCGTTGCGGGAGAGGGTCGGGGTGAGGGTGGGGCGCGAAGCCCGCGCCGCCCGTGATCTTTTGCCGCGCCGCCCCACCCCCGACCCCGTCCCACGAGGGGGAGGGGGGCGCGGGTCGCCGGGGTCGGCGCCGCAGCCCAAGGCGATGCGCAGGCGGCCCCGCCTTGCGCCCCCTCTCCCGCCGGGGCGGGAGAGGGTTGGGGTGAGGGTGGGGCGCGGCATGTGCGCCGCCGCCGCGCAGCCGCTACTCGACCGCCTGGATGCGCGTCAGCAGCGATTTCAGCGCGTCGTCGGTGACGAACTGCGCATAGACCGGCGCCATCGCCGCGATGAACGGGGCCTTGTCCACCGCGTTGATCTCGGCGCCGCCCGCGCGCACGATGGCCTCGGAGGATTTCTCGTTGGCCTCCCACAGCTCCCGCATCCGCGCCACGCTGTCCTTTGCGGCCTGCTTCACCGTCGCCTGATCCTCGGGCGTCAGCTTGTCCCAGGAGATTTTCGACATCACCAGCACTTCCGGCGACATCGAGTGTTCGGTCTGCGAGTAGTATTTCGCGGCCTCGAAGTGGCGGGTGCTCTCATAGGACGGCCAGTTGTTCTCCGCCCCGTCGATGACGCCGGTCTGCAGCGCCGAGAACACCTCGCCGAACGGCATCGGCGTGGCGTTGGCGCCCAGCGCGTTCATCACCGCGATGAACAGGTCGGACTGCTGGACGCGGATCTTCATCCCCGCCATGTCGGCGGGCGTGGTGATCGGCTTCTTGGAGTTGTAGAACGAGCGCGCGCCGCTGTCGTAATAGGCCAGCCCGATCAGGCCGTGCGGCTCCAGCGCCTTGAGGATCTCCTCGCCGATCTCGCCGTCCATCACCGTGCGCATGTGCGCGACCGAGCGAAACACGAAGGGCAGCGCGGGGATCTGCGTCTCCGGCGCCAGGTTGTTGAGCGGGGCGAGGTTGATGCGGTTGAGGTCGAGCACGCCGAAGCGGGTCTGCTCGATGGTGTCCTTCTCCTCGCCCAGCTGGCGGGAGTGGAACACCTCGATCCCGAGGCGGCCGCCGGTGCGCTCGGCCAGCAATGTCCCCATGTATTTCACCGCCTCAACCGTGGGATAGCCGTCGGGGTGGGTGTCGGCGGATTTCAGGATGGTCTGCGCCTGCGCGGCGCCGAAGCTGAACGCCAGCGCGGCGGCGGCGGCGAGAAGCGTGCGTCGGGTGGTCATCGGTTTCTCTCCCTGGATCACAGTTTGTAGGCCTCGCGCGCGAGGCGGTAAGCGAGGTCGTGGGCGACCTCATGGGCCTCGGCCTCGTCGATGCGGTGCTCGGCGACAAGGCGGGCGAGGAAGGCGCAGTCCACCCGGCGCGCCATGTCGTGGCGCGCGGGGATCGACAGATAGGCGCGGGTGTCGTCGTTGAAGCCGACGGTGTTGCAGAACCCGGCCGTCTCGGTGGTGAGCTCGCGGAACCGGCGCATCCCCTCCGGCGCATCGTAGAACCACCACGCGGGGCCGAGGCGCAGGCAGGGATAAACGCCGGCCAGCGGCGCCAGTTCGCGCGAATAGCTGGTCTCGTCGAGCGTGAACACGATCACGGTCAGCCCCGCCTCACCGCCCACCACGTCGAGCAGGGGCTTCAGCGCGCGCACATAGTCGGTGCGGGTGGGGATGTCGGCGCCCTTGTCGCGGCCGAAGCGGGCGTAGAGCGCGGGGTCGTGGTTGCGGAAACTGCCGGGGTGGATCTGCGTCACCAGCCCGTCGTCGCGGCTCATCTTCGCCATTTCGGTCAGCATCTGGCCGCGAAACAGGTCGGCGTCCTCGGGGCTGATCGGGCCGCGCGCGACGCGGGCGAACAGCGCCCCGGCCTCGGCGCGGGAGAGGTTGGCGGTGCGCGCGGTGGCGTGGCCGTGGTCCGACGCGGTGGCGCCGCGCGCGATGAAATACGCGCGGCGGGCGCGGTGGGCCTTGAGGTAGCCGTCCCAGCCTTGCACATCCTCGCCGGTCAACTCGCCCAGCCGGGCGAGGTTGACGTGAAAGCCCTCGAACTCGGGGTCCACCACCGCGTCGGGGCGGTAGGTGGGGATCACGCGCCCCTTCCAGCCGCTGGCGCGGATCGCGTCGTGGTGCGCCAAGTCGTCGAGCGCGCCGTCGGTGGTGGCGATGGCCTCGATATTGAAACTCTCATAAAGCGCGCGGGGCCGCAGCGCGGGCGTCGCCAGTTTTTCGGCGATGGCGTCGTAGATCGCGGTAGCGGTCTCTGGGGCCAGCCGCTCGGTCACGCCGAACACGGTCTCCAGCGCGTGCTCGAACCATAGCCGCGACGGCGTGCCGCGAAACAGGTGAAAATGCTGCGCGAACCGCGCCCAGATCGCGCGCGGGTCGGTCTCGACCGGGCCGCCGTCGGCGCGCGGCACGCCGAGGCTCTCCAGCGCCACGCCCTGCGAGCGCAGCATGCGGAAGATATAGTGGTCGGGCGTGACGAACAGCGCGGCGGGGTCGGGGAAAGCGGCGTCCTGCGCATACCAGCGCGGGTCGGTGTGGCCGTGCGGCGAGACGATGGGCAGCCCCGCCACCCGCTCATAGAGGCGGCGCGCGATGGCGCGGGTTCCCGGCTCGGCGGGAAACAGGCGGTCGGGATGCAGGCTCATGCGGCGTCTCCGGTCTCGATGTCGGCGCCGCCGATGATGCGCTCGACCGCGCGCAAATGCGCCTGCATCGCGGCGCGGGCGGCGGCGGGGTCATGCGCGGCGATGGCCTTCGCGACGGCGGCGTGCTGGGCGAGGGTCGCTGTGTGCTCGTTGGGGATCAGCCCGCTCAGCCGCCCCATCCGCTCGAACAGCGGCGAGAACATCTCGCGCCACAGCCCCTCGACCAGCGTCGCCAGCACGGCGTTGCCGGTGGCCTCGGCGATCAGGCGGTGAAACTGGCGGTCGATGGCGCGGTGGGCGGACGAGTCCGGCGCGGCGCGCATGGCGTCGAGCGTGGCGTTCAGCGCGGCGATCTGGCCGGGCGTCGCGTTGCGGGCGGCCTCGGCGGCGACCTCCGGCTCGATCACCAGCCGCGCCCGCACCAGTTCGACCGGGCCCGCGCCCGCGTCGGCCAGCCGCATCAGCGCGCGGTCGCCGCCGGGGCGCGCCAGCACGGTGGCGCCGGCGCCGACCCGCACCTCGACCAGCCCCGCCAGCTCAAGCGCGATCATCGCCTCGCGCACCGTGGGGCGGCTGACGCCGAGACGCAGCGAAAGCTCGCGCTCGGCAGGCAGGCGGTCGCCGGGCTTCAACTCGCCGCTGGCGACCAGATCGGCGATCTGCGCGGCGACCTGCTGATAGAGCCTTTGCGAGGTGACAGCCTGAAACGGCACGCGATCCGCCTTTCCTTGCGTTTTAAACCGATTTAACGGTATGCTGAAATGGCCAGCCGATCAAGTGGTAAAATGGTCTGGCCAATTTTGGAGGAGCGGGCGATGCGGCAGGCGTGGCGATGGTTCGGGCCGGACGATCCGGTGACGCTGGACGCGGTGCGGCAGGCGGGCGCGACCGAGATCGTCACCGCGCTGCACCAGTTCGCGCCGGGGCAGGCGTGGACCGCCGCGGCGGCGAAGGCGCGGCTGGCCGAGATCGAGACCACGCCGCCGGGGCGCAGCGCGCTCAAGTGGACGGTGGTCGAATCGATCCCCGTCCCCGACCGGGTGAAGCGTGAGGGCGCGGGCGCGCGCGACGCCGTGGCGGCGTGGATCGCGA
>CAZRFB010000315.1:0-4687 GCA_964599185.1 uncultured Rhodobacterales bacterium
GGGCTGGACCCCGCCGCGCGCTATCGCGTATCGCTGCATGCGCTGGTCGCGCTGTCGGCCGCCGCGCTGACGGGGGGCGCGCTGATGCCTCCGGCGGTGTATCCTGAAACGATGCTCGTCCTTGAGGGCGCGCGCCTCTAGAGCCCGGAGACCATGCCGATGTTCCCCCGCTATCCCGACCTCAAGGACGCCAGCGTGCTGATCACCGGCGGCGGCTCCGGCATCGGCGCCGCGCTGACCGACGCCTTCATGGCGCAAGGCGCGCGCGTGGCGTTCATCGACGTCATCGACTGCGAAGACTTCGTGGCGGCGATGACGCTGAAGCACGACGTGGCGCCGCTCCACCTGCGCGCCGACCTGCGCGACATCGCCCAGATCGAGGCGGCGGTGGACGAGGCGCGCACCCGCCACGGCCCCATCGCCAAACTGGTCTGCAACGCCGCGCGCGACACCCGCAGCGAGATCGGCAAGGTGGACGCGGCGTTCTGGGACGACATGCACGCCATCAACCTGCGCCATTTCTACTTCACCGCGCAGGCCTGCGCCGAAGATCTCAAGGCGACGCCGGGCGCGGCCATCGTCAATTTCACCTCCGGCAGCTTCCTTCAGGCCAATGCGGGGATGGAGGTCTATATGGCCGCCAAGGCGGGTGTGATCGGACTGACGCGCGGTCAGGCGCGCGACCTCGGGCCGTTCGGCGTGCGCGCCAACGCCATCGCGCCGGGCTGGGTGATGACCGAGCGGCAGCGCGAACTCTGGGCGACGCCGGAGTCGGTCGCCGCCCACCTGGCGCTGCAATGCGTACCGCGCGAGATCGCGCCGGAGGAGATGGCGGGCCCCTGCCTGTTCCTCGCCTCCAACGCGGCGAGCGCGATGACCGCGCAGATGATGATCGTCGATCTGGGGCGGGTATGAGCGGCGCCGACCCGATAGCGGCAGACCCGATAGCGGCTGACTGGATCGCCGTCGATTGGGGCACCTCGCGGCTGCGCGCCTGGGCGATGGCCGCTGGCGCGGGGCCGCTGGCCCATGCGCAGGCCGCGACCGGCATGGGCGCGCTGGCGCCGCAGGACTATGACGCCGCCCTGATCGCGCTGGCGGGCGGCTGGTTGCGCGGAGAAGGCGCGACGCCGGTGGTGGTCTGCGGCATGGCCGGCGCGCGCGAGGGCTGGGCCGCCGCGCCCTACGCCGACATCGCGACGCCGCTCAAGCAGATCGCGCAGGGCGCCGTCGCGCCGCAATCCGATCCGCGTCTGGACGTGCGCATCCTGCCAGGGCTGAAGCAGGACACCCCGCCCGAGGTGATGCGCGGCGAGGAGACGCAGCTCGCCGGGCTGCTGCGCCTGCGCCCCGGCTTTGCGGGGCTGGTGGCGCTGCCGGGCACGCACAGCAAATGGGCGCGGGTCGCGGAGGGCCGGGTGACGGCGTTTCGCAGCGTGATGACCGGCGAGATGTTCGCGCTGCTGGCGGGGCAATCGGTGCTGCGCCACGCCATGCCGCCCGACCTCTCCAGCCTCGACGACGCCGCGTTCACGGCGGCGGCGCAGGCGGCGTTCGCGCGCCCCGCCGAGGCGATCGCCGCGCTGTTCTCCACGCGCGCCGCGCATCTGCTGGGGCAGGCGACGGCGGCGCAGGCGGGCGGGCGGCTTTCGGGGCTGCTGATCGGCATGGAGCTGGCGGCGGCCGCCGCGCTGTTTCCCGGCGACGGGCCGGTGACGCTGATCGGCGAGGCGGCCTTGTGCGCCCGCTATGCGGGCGCGCTGGCGGCGGTGGGGCGCGCGGGCGAGGTGATCGACGGCGCGAAGGCGACGCTGGCGGGGTTGACCGCCGCCCATGCGCATCTGTTCGGAGACCGGCCATGACCCGACCGCTGATCGCCATCCTGCGCGGCGTCACGCCGCCCGAGGCCGCCGCCGTGGCGCAGGCTTTGGCCGAGGCCGGGATCACCATGATCGAGACGCCGCTGAACTCGCCCGACCCGCTCGTCAGCATCAAGGCGATGCGCGCGGCGCTGGGCGACCGGGCGCAGATCGGCGCGGGCACGGTGCTGAGCGTCGCTCAGGCCGAGGCGGTGGCGGCGGCGGGCGGGCGCTTCGTGGTCTCGCCCAACACCGACGCTGCGGTGATCGCGCGCACAAGGGCCTTGGGCATGGCGTCCTGGCCGGGCGCCTTCACCGCCACCGAATGCTTCGCGGCGCTGGCGGCGGGGGCGACGGGGCTGAAGATCTTCCCCGCCTCGACCCTGGGGCCGGAGGGGATCAGGGCGCTGCGCGCGGTGCTGCCTGCGGCGGCGGCGGTCTATGCGGTCGGCGGCGCGGGGACGGAGACTTTCGCCGCCTATCTCGCGGCGGGGGCGACCGGATTCGGCCTGGGGAGCAACCTCTACAAACCCGGCGACAGCGCCGAAGCGGTCGCCGCCAAGGCGCGCGGCATCGTCGCGGCGTTCGATGCGGCCCGTGTTTCAGCCCGCGATTCTGCCCGCGATTCTGCCCGCGATTCTGCGGTTGCGCGATGAAGCGGGCGCCGGGCGTGGGCTATTGCCCCGGGCGATAGCCGGAGACGGCTTGGACCGACCCGCCCGCGCCCGACCGATTGATGCGCGGCGGCGATTGCGCCGCGCGCCCTGCCCCAGAGGCTGCGACGACGCTGCGGCGCAGGCGCGCATTTTGCTTTCAACCACGCAGGCGCGCCGATAGAGCTTGACGGACCGCCCGGCGATCTGGGGCTTGGCGGCATTCTTTCAGTGGCGGGCGTGGCGCGCACGCCGCTGCGACGGGGGCGGACGGATGCGCGGATTTCTCATGGCGCTGGCGCTGGGCGCGCCGCTGGGCGGCTGCGTCGTCTACACCGTCGCCGCCACCGCCGTCTCGGTCACCGCCACCGCCGTCGAGACCACGGTGGACGTGGCGGCGGGGGCGGTCGATCTGGCGGTGGGCGGCGGCGACGCGGACTGAGCGCAAGCGGCGGTCCCGGCGCAGGGCCGGGACTGCGAGAGAGCGATCAGCGCCCCGGCTGTTCCCCCTGCGGCCAGTCGGCGAACGGGAACGGGCGCTCCTCGCTGGCGCAGGCCTGATAGCGGGCGGTCGCCTGGAACCATGCGCCCAGCGCCGCGCCGAAGCGGGTCAGGAACGGGTTGGGCGCGCGGGCGAACAACAGCCAGGCAAACTGCAGCACGGCGATCACCGTCAGCAGGTTCTGCGCCAGCGAGGCCAGCACGGCGAACAACAGCATGAAGGCCCCGCGCGGCCAGGCTTTTGGCGCGGAGTGGTCAGAAGGGGATGCGGCGGCGTCGATCTGGCTCATGGGGGGCGCTCCTTGCAACGGATGACGCCGTTCAGATGCGCACGCAGGCCCGCCGCCGCAAGATCCGCCGTCAGTCGAGGCGCGCGGCGCCGAGGCGCGGAATCTCGGGCGCGTCATCCAGCCCCAGACCGCGCGGCGCGGCCTGCGGCTCCCGGAAATCCTGCGCGGTGGCGGGGCGGCGGAACACCATCACGCCCTGATGCGTCTCGGTCAGCCCGCCGAGCCACCCGGCGCGCGCCTCCATCGGCGCAAGGTCGGTGCGCAGGTATTCCCAGCCCTGCGCGGCCTCCTGCGCGATCGCCGCCTCGAAGGCGGCGGCCAGCGCCTCGGCGGGCGTCTTGTGGGCTCGGGTTTTTTTCGCGCGCCGGGGCGCCGCGACGCATTTGTAACGATAGCTCGTCATGGGCCTGCTCCGCCTTCCGCTGTCAGCGTCGCTCCGGCCGCTTGGGGCGGCGGCGCGACGCGGGCCTTACTCGATTCCCAGCCTGGCGCGCACCAGCGCCTGCACCGTCTGCGGCGCCGCCTTGCCGCCGGTCGCCTTCATCACCTGGCCGACGAACCAGCCCGCCATCGACGGCTTGGCCACCGCCTGCGCCGCCTTGTCGGGGTTGTCGGCGATCACCTGCGCCACGGCGGCTTCGATGGCCCCGGTGTCGGTGACCTGGCGCATCCCCCGCGCTTCGACGATCTGCGCGGGGTCGCCGCCCTCGGCCCACAGGATCTCGAACACGTCCTTGGCGATCTTGCCGCTGATCGAGCCGTCGGCGATCAGGTCGAGCACGCCGCCAAGCTGCGCGGCCGTGATCGGCGAGGCGCCGACGCCCAGCCCCTCGCGGTTCAGCCGCCCGAACAGCTCGTTGATCACCCAGTTCGCCGCCTGCTTGCCGTCGCGCCCCTGCGCCACCGCCTCATAGAAGGCGGCGTCGGCGGCGTCGGCGCACAGCACGCCCGCGTCGTATTCGGTCACGCCGTATTGTGCGACCAGCCGCGCACGCCTGGCGTCGGGCAGTTCCGGCAGCGTGGCGCCGATCTGGTCAACCCACGCCTGCTCCAGCACCAGCGGCAACAGGTCAGGGTCGGGGAAATAGCGGTAGTCATGCGCCTCCTCCTTGGAGCGCATCGAGCGCGTCTCGCCCCGGTTGGCGTCGTAGAGCCGCGTCTCCTGATCGATGCGCCCGCCGTCCTCCAGTATCCCGATCTGGCGGCGGGCCTCAAAATCCACCGCCTGCTGGATGAAGCGCATCGAGTTCATGTTCTTGATCTCGCAGCGCGTGCCCAGACAGCCGAAATCCCCGGTCTCGCGAAAGCGGGCGTAGTCGCCGGGCCTGCACACCGACACGTTCACGTCGGCGCGCAAGCTGCCTTCCTGCATGTTGCCGTCGCA
>CAZRFB010000316.1:0-3369 GCA_964599185.1 uncultured Rhodobacterales bacterium
GTCCGAAACCGGCGCCACCCCACGCGCCACCTCGATCCGTTCCACAAGGACCGACGGCGCATAATGCAGCGGCGTGTCCATCGCATTCGGCCCTCCGCTGGCAAACCGCTGGCCGTTCACCCGCCCCAGCACCCGCTCGCCCGAAAGCCCACGGTAGGAAAGCTGGCCCGCAAGCGCCCCATTGCCCACCAGCGCGCCGCCGGCCACGCGCGCCGCAACGCCGCTGGCATCGGCGGGCAGCACCACGGAGTCCGGCGTCCGCATCGCGTCCACAACTATGTCATCGCCCATCCGCAGCCCGGACACCACAATCACATCGGTCAATATGTCGGCCCTGCCGCTATCCTGCGCCCATCCCGGGTATCCATCCGGCGTGGGCCGCAGCGGCGTCAGATACCTTTCATGAAGTCTGAGCGGCGGTCGTCGAGGAGGTCTTGGAGGTAATCGAGGCCTTGGCTGGTGAAGGCGGTGACGGATGCCGCGTTCTCGTCGAGACTGTCGATGATGCTGAGGCAGCCGTACTCGGGTGCCATCTGTTCGGCGAGTTCCTCGATGACCTCGATGTCGACGCCGAGCCGGCTTGCCGCGAAGCGGGCGGTGAACACCATTGATGGCGCTGCCATTAGGCTGCCCGTGCAAGCGGGTTCGATGGCGCCCAGTTCCAAGGCAGCAGTTCGTCGATCCGGCCTGCTGGATGATCGGCAATGCGGGCGAGCACATCGCCGAGCCAGGCTTGCGGGTCGATGTCGTTGAGCTTGGCAGTCTGGATCAGCGTGTAGATGACGGCGGCGCGGTCGCCGCCGCGGTCGGAGCCGCAGAACAGCCAGGCTTTGCGGCCAAGCGGCACGCAGCGCAGCGCCCGCTCGGCAGCGTTGTTGCTGAGACAGACCCGGCCGTCATCGAGGAAACGGGTGAACGCCGGCCAGCGGCGCAGCATGTAGTTGATCGCCTTGGCCAGATCATGGTTGCGCGACAGCTTGGCGCGTTGAGCCTCGAGCCAGTTGTACAGGTCGTCCATCAGCGACGCGCTGTGTTCGCGGCGGGTGGCAAGGCGCTCGGCCGCTGACTGCCCGTTGCTGCTGCGCTCGATGTCGAACAGGGCATCGAGGCGTCGCACGGCTTCGAGTGCAATCGGGTAGACCGCGCCAATGCGCTCCCCGCGGCTCTTCTTGCGCGCTGCACCGTCCACGTCGGCGAGCTCGAAGAACTTGCGCCGCGCGTGTGCAAAACAGCCGGCTTCCAGCACGGGGCCGGGTTGCCGACCGGCGGCATAAAGCTCGTTATAGCCGCCATAGGCATCGGCCTGCAGGATCCCCGACCAGGTGGCGAGATGGGCCCGTGGATGCTCGCCGCGCCGGTCTCGCGAATAGTGGAACAGCGCCGCCGGCGGATCGACCCCGGCGAACGGCCGATCATCGCGGACGTATACCCATAATCGGGCGATATCGGTCTTGTTCTTGGCCATCACCGGCACGGTGGTATCGTCGCCATGCAGGCGTGTCGCTGCCAGCACATGGGCCTCGATCCGCTTATAGATCGGCATCAAAGCGAATGTGGCGGCGCCGACCTGATCGGCCAGTGTCGATATGCTGAGCGGCACGCCTTCGCGGGCGAACCGGTCGCCCTGGCGGTTGAGAGGCTGGTGCTGGCCGTACTTCTCGAACAGCAGCATGGCCAGGAAGCTGGGACCGGCCCATCCGCGTGGCACGACGTGGAACGGCGCCGGTGGTTGGCTGATCTTCTCGCAATCCCGGCAGCTGAACTTCTCGCGGACGGTCTGGATGACCTTCCATGCTCTAGGGATCACTTCGAGCGTCTCGGTGATATCCTCGCCCAGCTTGGAGAGGCGTTCACTGCCGCAGGCAGGGCACGAACATGGCGACGGCAGCACCACCCGCTCGCGCGGCAGGTGCTCGGGAAACGGCTTCCTCACCGGCGGCTTGCGCTCGAAGCTGCGGACGTTGGCGGTCTTCTCGGCGGCGGCCTCGGCAACCAGAGCGTCCTCGCTGGCGTCGGCCTCCAGCTCTTCGAGCTGCAGCTCCATCTGGTCGAGCAGGCGGCGGGTACGTTCGGCGCTGGCGCCGTACTGTTCGCGCTTCAGCTTGGCGATCTGCAGCTTCAGGTGCGCGATTAGCGCGTCACGGGCGCTCTCGCGGGCGAGGGCATTGGCAAGCCTGGCGTCGGACTCATCGGCTCTGCGGTTCGCCTTCTCGGCGGCTTCCATCGACGCTGCGACCAGCACCTTGAGCGCTTCGACGTCGTTGGGCAGGGCGGGAATAGCGGTGACCACGAGGTTGAGTGAATCACCGTCCACCGTGTTGATCAAGGCCAAAATGCAGGGGCAGACAGCCTATCCGGCGCTCTGCGGCCGCCAGCTGTACTGCGGGTTGCGCCAGTCGATCCCTTCTAGGAGACAGGCCAGTTGCGAGGCGGTCAGCGCCACCATCCCGTCGGTCGCCGAGGGCCAGATGAAGCGGCCCTTCTCGAGCCGCTTGGCATAAAGCGACATCCCAATCCCGTCGTGCCAGATGATCTTGACCAGCGATCCGGCGCGGCCGCGGAACACGTACAGGTCGCCATTGAAGGGATCGCGGCGCAGGGCCTGTTGCACGATCAGCGCCAGGCCCTGCATGCCCTTGCGCATATCGGTATGGCCCATCGCGATCCACACCCGCGCACCCGCTGGGATCACCGCAGCGCCCTCAGTGCCGCTGCCGCCAGCGCCGGCGATGCTATCGGAAAGATGGTGATGCGTCGGCCACGCGGCAGATCGACGACAATAGCGGCGCTCGCCACTTGCGTCGCAGAGTCATGGTCGGAGATCACCACGGCCTCTGCAAAGCGAGGGCCGTGTCCGGCGTCCTCCGACTGTGCTGGCCCTGCCGGCCCCACTGCAAGCTTCTTACGCCAAGTGTAGAGCTGCCCTGTCGATATCTCATGCCGCCGCGCCACATCGCAAGGATGCGCATCAGGTGCAAAGGCCTCGGTCAGGATCAATAGCCGTTGCTCATCGCTCCAGCGTCGACGCCGTTCAGGCCCTGCAAACACCGTGATCCGGCCCATCCACCGCTCCTGCGAGAACTCATACGAGCACTCTTAAGAGACGTCGTTCACCAACACAGCAAGGCGGCACCCGCCGGATGGATACCCTATGCCAGCCTCGAATCGCAGATCAGCGCAGTCATGGAATTCACCGCCCTGCCCTGGGCAGCGTTGCTGGGCTTCTTCATTTTCGGAGACGGCGTGCGCCCGCAAACCCTGCTCGGCGCCGCCATCATCCTTGCCGCCGTCCTCCTCGCCTCACGGCCGGAGGCAAAGGTCAGGCCGGCGGATCGGCAATCATCGCCGTAAAGCTGGCTTCCGCCGCCA
>CAZRFB010000317.1:0-4409 GCA_964599185.1 uncultured Rhodobacterales bacterium
GCGGCGCAGGACGCTGGCGGAAGGTGGGGCGCCGCCGCCTCAGCGCGCGATGCGGATCAGCTTGTCGCGCGCCGTCGCACCCTGCGCCACGCTCAGCGCCGATTTCGGCACGCCCAGCGCTTTCGCCAGCAGCGCGATCACCGCCTTGTTGGCCTTGCCGTCCTCCGGCGCGACGGTGACGTGAACCTTGATGCGCTGCGCGCCGTTCTCGTCCAGCTCGACGATCAGCCGCTCGGCGCCGCTTTTCGGCGTGACCCGCACCATGAAGCTGTCGCCCGCCACGCTCAGGCGCTGGGGTTCGCGCGCCATCGTTCAGTCGAACGGCTGCAGCGCGCGGATGTCCTCCTGCGTGATCACCCGCCCTTCGATCACGCCATAGACCGCCAGCCACCCGACGACGGCGCCGATGGTCGCCCAGCGCATCTTCTTGCCGATCATCGCCTTCTCCGGCGCGCCGGAGGGGGTGCCGGGCGCGATCTCGCCCGCCTCCCCCTGGCTGCGCACGCCGAACGGCAGCACCAGCAACATGCACAGAAACCACAGCACCGCGAACAGCGCCATCGCCGACGTGATCGACATCAGACCTGCTCCAGTTCGATCAGCGTCCCGGTGAAATCCTTGGGGTGCAGGAACAATACCGGCTTGCCATGGGCGCCGATCTTCGGCGCGCCATCGCCCAGCACCCGCGCGCCCGCCGCGCGCAGCCGGTCGCGCGCCGCCAGAATGTCCTCCACCTCATAGCAGACATGGTGGATGCCGCCCGAGGGGTTCTTTTCCAGAAACGCCGCGATGGGGCTGTTCTCGCCCAGCGGTTCCAGCAGTTCGATCTTGGTGTTGGGCAAGGCGATGAACACGACGGTCACGCCGTGGTCAGGCTCCGCCTGCGGCGCGCCGACCTCGGCGCCCAGCGTGTCGCGGTAAAGCGCCGCGCCCGCCGCAAGGTCCGGCACGGCGATGGCGACGTGGTTCAGGCGTCCGATCATGGGCGTCTCTCCCGTTTCATGCGGCCAACGGTATCGCGCCCCGGGCCGCGCGGCGCAAGCGGCTCAGAAATCCTCGACCAGCAGCACGCCGTCCACCGCCTTGATCGCGCCGCGCAAGGCGGGCGTGATCGCCCAGTCGCCGGGCAGGACCAACTCGATCTCCGCATCCAGCGCGGGGTCGGCGATCACGATCTCGACGGGGGCGCCCTTGCGGCGGGTTCCCGCGTCGCTGAGGCGCGCGTGCAGCGAGGCCAGCGCCGCCGCGCTGTCCAGATGCACCCGCAGGCCCATCGCCCCGGCCTCCGCCGCCACCGCCTCGACCGGCTGCGCCGCCTTGCACAAAAGCTTGATCCCGTCGCCGCCCGGCTCGGCCTCCACGGTCAGCACCACGTTGCAGCCCGGCTCCAGCAGCGCGCGCGCCGCCGTCAGCACCTCGCCGAATACGGTGACCTCATACATGCCGGTGGGGTCGGACAGCGCGACGAAGGCGTAGCGCGCGCCGCGCGCCGACTTGCGCTCATCGCGCTTCATCACCGAGCCTGCGATGCGCCCCACCGCCACGCCGCTGCGCCCGGCCATGGCGACAAGGTCGGCATAGAACAGCACCCGCTTGCGCCTGAGCGCCGCCGCGTAATCGTCGAGCGGATGACCGGAGAGGTAGAAGCCCACCGCCGCGTGCTCCTGCGCCAGCCGCTCGGGCGCTGGCCAGTCCTCCACCGCCGCCAGACGCGGCGCGGGCAGATCCTGCGGCCCGCCGAACAGCGACGACTGGCTGGAGGCCGCCTCGTCGCGCGACGCCGCCGAATAGGCCGCGATCTGGTCGAGGCTGGCGAACACGCGGCGGCGGTTGCGGTCGAGCGCGTCGAAGGCGCCCGCCCGCGCCAGCATCTCCAGCGCCCGCTTGCCGACGCGCTTGAGCTCCACCCGGCGGGCGAAGTCGAACAGGTCCGCGAACGGCCCGCCCGCCGCCCGCGCGTCGGTGATCAGCCGCATCGCCTCCGGCCCCACGCCCTTCAGCCCCGCCAGCGCATAGACCAGCGCGCCCTCCGCCACCGAGAACGCCGCCTCGGAGCGGTTGACGCAGGGCGGCATCACCGTGATCTCGAGCCGGTCAACCTCGCGCTTGAACACCGCCAGCTTGTCGGTCTGGTGCAGGTCGGCGTTCATCACGGCGGCCATGAACTCGACCGGATGGTTCGCCTTCAGCCAAGCGGTCTGATAGCTGACCACCGCATAGGCCGCCGCGTGGCTCTTGTTGAAGCCGTAGTTGGCGAACTTGTCGAGCAGGTCCCAGACCTCCTGCGCCTTGGCCGCGTCCACGCCGTTCCGCGCCGCGCCCTCCAGAAACAGCGGGCGCTGCGCGTCCATCTCCGCCTGGACCTTCTTGCCCATGGCGCGGCGCAACAGGTCGGCCCCGCCGAGCGAGTAGCCCGCCATCCTGCGGGCGATCTCCATCACCTGCTCCTGATAGACGATGATGCCCTGGGTCTCGTCGAGGATCGGGTCGATCAGCGGATGGATGCCGGAGCGCGGCTCACGGCCGTTCTTGACGTTGCAATACTTGGGGATGTTCTCCATCGGGCCGGGGCGGTAGAGCGCCACCAGCGCCACGATGTCCTCGATGCAGGTGGGCCTGAGCTGGCGCAGCGCGTCGCGCATGCCCGCGCTTTCCACCTGAAACACCGCCACCGTGTCGGCGCGGGCGTAGAGCGCGTAGGTCTTTGCGTCGTCGATCGGGATCGCGCCGATGTCCACGGTCACGCCGCGCAGCGCCAGCAGATCGACGGCGTTCTTGATCACCGTCAGCGTCTTGAGGCCGAGGAAGTCGAATTTCACCAGCCCGGCCTGCTCGACCCACTTCATGTTGAACTGGGTGGCGGGCATGTCGGCGCGCGGGTCTCGGTAGAGCGGCACAAGCTGCTGCAACGGCCGGTCGCCGATCACCACGCCCGCCGCGTGGGTCGAGGCGTTGCGCAGCAGGCCTTCGACCTTTTCCGCGATGTCGAGCAATTCCTTCACCGCAGGTTCGGTGCGCTCGGCCTCCTGCAGGCGCGGCTCCTCGCGCCGCGCGCGCGCCACGCTGACCGGTTTGACGCCCTCGACCGGGATCATCTTGGAGAGCCGGTCCACCTGACCGTAGGGCATCTGCAGCACCCGGCCCACGTCGCGCACCGCCGCCTTGGAGAGCATGGCGCCGAAGGTGATGATCTGCGCCACCCGGTCGCGCCCGTATTTCCGCTGCACATAGGTGATCACCTCCTCGCGGCGATCCATGCAGAAGTCGATGTCGAAGTCGGGCATCGACACGCGCTCGGGGTTCAGGAACCGCTCGAACAGCAGGCCATAGCGCAGCGGGTCGAGGTCGGTGATGGTCAGCGCCCACGCCACCACCGAGCCCGCGCCCGAGCCGCGCCCCGGCCCCACCGGTATGCCTTGCGCCTTGGCCCATTTGATGAAGTCGGCGACGATCAGGAAATAGCCGGGAAACTCCATGCGTTCGATCACGCCCAGCTCATAGTCCAGCCGCTCGGCGTAGGTCTCGCCCGGCGCCACGCCCGGCGCCGCCGCCAGCCGCGCCGCCAGCCCTTCGCGGGCCTGACGGCGCAGCTCCTGAACCTCGTCCTCGGCGAAGCGGGGCAGGATCGGCGCGCGGGTGCGCGGGCGAAACGCGCAGCGGCGCGCGATCTCGACCGTGTTCGCCGCCGCCTCGGGCAGATCGGCGAACAGCGCCGCCATCGCCGCCGCAGGCTTGAACCAGTGCTCGGGCGTCAGGCGGCGGCGGTTTTCCTGCGCCACATAGGCTCCGGCGCCGACGCACAGAAAGGCGTCGTGCGCGTCATACATCGCCGCGTCGGGGAAATGCGCGTCGTTGGTGGCGACCAGCGGCAGATCGCGCGCATAGGCTTCAGCGACGAAGAACGGCTCGGTCGCGGCTTCGGCGGCGGTGCGCGGATCGTCGCCGTCGCCGTGGCGCTGGATCTCGACGTAAAGCCGGTCGGCGAAGATCGCCTCAAGCCGGTCGAGCAGCGCCGCCGCCGCCTCCGGCTTGCCCGCCTGCGCCAGCCGCCCCAGCGGCCCGTCGGCCCCGCCGGTCAGGCAGATCAGCCCCGCGCCATGCGCCGCCAGCGTGTCGGGATCGACCGCGCGCACCCCTTCCGCCGCCTCGACATAGGCCTGCGAGGACAGCGCCATCAGGTTGAGATACCCCGCCTCGTCCTGCGCCAGCAGCACGATCTCCGCCGGCGCGGGCGCGCGCTCGCCAGGCCGGTCGGGCGGGGAATAAGCCAGCGCCAGCGACAGGCCGATGATCGGCTGCACCCCGGCTTTGGCGGCGGTCTCGGAGAACTCCAGCGCGCCGAACAGGGCGTTGGCGTCGGTCACCGCCACCGCCGGATAGCCGCGCGCCGCGCACAGCTTCGGCAGCGC
>CAZRFB010000318.1:0-6193 GCA_964599185.1 uncultured Rhodobacterales bacterium
TTCGAGCTCGACGGCCGCCCCTCCGGCACCGGCGGCGGCAACCATGTGGTGATGGGCGCGAGCCAGCCCGCCGACAGCCCGTTCCTGCGGCGGCCCGACCTGCTCGGCTCGATCATCCGCTACTGGCAGCGCCACCCCTCGCTGAGCTATCTTTTCAGCGGCCTGTTCATCGGCCCGACCAGCCAGGCGCCGCGCCTTGACGAGGCGCGCGACGATCAGGTGTTCGAGATGGAGATCGCGCTGCAGCAGATCCCCGACCCCAGCCTCGGCGGCGACTGTCCGCCGTGGCTGGTGGACCGCATCCTGCGCCATCTGCTGGTGGACAGCACCGGCAACACCCACCGCGCCGAGATCTGCATCGACAAGCTCTACTCCCCCGACGGCCCGACCGGGCGGCTGGGGCTGGTGGAGTTCCGCGGCTTCGAGATGCCGCCGCACCCGAAGATGTCGCTGGCGCAGCAACTGGTGCTGCGCGCGCTGATCGCGATGTTCTGGGAAAAGCCCTATACCGCGCCGCTGGTCAGCCACGGCGACGCCCTGCGCGACGACTTCATGCTGCCGTTCGGCGTGTGGTCGGATTTTCTGGCGGTGCTGGGCGATCTGGGCGCGGCGGGGTTCACGGTGGATCCCGGCTGGTTCGAGCCGCATTTCGAGTTCCGCTTTCCGCTGGCGGGCACATTCTCGCAGGCGGGGATCGACGTGGAGGTGCGCACCGCGCTGGAGCCGTGGCACGTGTTGGGCGAGGAGGGGGTGATCGGCGGCACCGCGCGCTATGTGGACAGCTCGCTCGAGCGGGTGCAGGTCCGGGTGACGGGCGATCTGGGCGACCGCTACGCGGTGGCGTGCAACGGCTGGACCCTGCCGCTGGCGCCCGCGACCGGGCCGCAGGACCTTGTGGCGGGCGTGCGGTTCCGCGCGTGGCGCCCGGCGGCCTGCCTGCACCCCACCATTGGCGTCCACTCGCCGTTAACCATCGAGATCTATGACCTTGCGCAAGGCCGCTCGCTGGGCGGCGCGACGCACCATGTGATGCATCCCGGCGGGCGGGCGTATGAGACGCGGCCGATCAACCTGCTGGAGGCGCAGGGCCGCCGCCTTGCGCGCTTCGAGACGATGGGGCACACGCCGGGGCGGGCGTCGCCGCTGGCGCCGCGGATGGCGCCCGGCGCGCGGCGCACGCTGGATTTGCGCCTGCAACGCTGACGCGGGGGAGAGACTGCTTGAACGACGGGGGCGCTGTCGTGACTGCCGGAGTTGCGACGAACGGCCCCATGCCGGGCTATGCCCCGCAGGCGGGCGTGTTCGACGAGATGGCCGACGCGCGCGGCGCCGTGCGCGCGTCGTGGCGCCCGTTCGCGGCGGCCTATGCGGGCGCCGGGGCGGAGGCGCGCGCGCGCATCGCGGGCGACGCGCGGCGGCTGCTCGACGAGACCGGCCTGGCCTTCAACCCCTATCTCGACACCGCCCGCGCCGCGGCGCCCGGCTGGCGCTTCGATCCCGTGCCGCTGATCCTGTCGGGCGCGGACTGGGCGCAGCTCAGCCGGGGCGCGGAGCAGCGCGCGCGCATGGTCGAGGCGGTGCTGAACGATCTCTACAGCGGCCAGACGCTGCTCGCCTCCGGCGCGCTGCCGCCGTCGG
Organism: uncultured Rhodobacterales bacterium; assembly: GCA_964599185.1. Lineage (GTDB taxonomy): Bacteria > Pseudomonadota > Alphaproteobacteria > Rhodobacterales > Rhodobacteraceae > Rubrimonas. Next base: position 1,639 of record CAZRFB010000318.1, read on the forward strand.
TGGTCTATGGCGGCCCCGCCTTCGTGCGCGCGGCCTGGGGCTGGAGCCGCCCGCCGAAGCGGCGGATGTTCCGCTACGCCGTGGACGTGGCGCGCGACGCGCGTGGCGACTGGGTGGTGCTGGACGATCTGGTGGACCGGCCCGAGGGCGACGGCTGGGCGCTGGCCAACCGCGTCGCGCTGGCGCAGGCGGCGCCCGATCTGTTCGTCGAGGCGGGCGCGCGGCGGCTGGCGGGGCATTTCGATCTGCTGGAGCAGGCGCTGGAGGCGCTGACCGGCGTCGAGGGCCGCATGGCCTGCGTCACCCCCGGCCCCGCCGATCCGGCCTATTTCAGCAACGCCTATCTGGCGCGCTATCTGGGACTGACGCTGGTCGAGCCGGGCGATCTGGCGGTGCGCGACGGCGAGGCGCACGTCAAGACGCTGGAGGGCCTGCGCCGCGTCGATGTGATGCTGCGCGGCGCGCCGTCGCTGGGCATCGACCCGCTCTATGCGCCGGGCCTCGGCGCGGTGGCGCCGCCGGGCATATTGCGCGCCGCGCGGCTGGGCAGGGTGACCTTCGCCAACGTGGTCGGCGCGGGCGTGCTCGACGGGCGGACGCTGGCGCCGTTCTCCGCCGAGCTGATCCGCGCGCTGACCGGAGAGGAGCCGCTGCTGGCCGAGGCGGAGCATCTGTGGCTGGGCGACCCGGACGCGCGGGCGCGCTGGGCGCGCGAGCCGGAGGCGTGGCGCGTGACCGGCCTGCGCAGCGTCGCCCGCCCCGGCGCGCCCGCGCCCGCGCCGCTGGCGGAACTGACCCGCGCCGCCGCGACGCGGCTGGCGGCGCGCGAGGGCTGGCGGCTGGTGGCGCGCCGCCCGGTCACGCTCGCCACCGCGCCCAGCGCGCGCGACGGCAGGCTGGAGGCCGCGCCCTATGCGCTGCGGCTGTTCGTCGTCGCCGGGCCGGACGGCTTTCGCTGCATGTCCGGCGGGCTGGCCTTCGCGTCGCCGACGCCGGATGCCGCAGGCCTGCCGTGGGGCGGCGTCTCCAAGGACGTCTGGGTGGTGGACGACGCGGCGCACACCGAGAAGACCGCCGTCTCGCACCGGCTGATCCAGCACCGCCGCAACGCCCATCTGCGCCGCACCGGGCGCGATCTGCTAAGCCGCGTCGCCGACGATCTGTTCTGGCTGGGCCGCCATGTGGAGCGCGCCGACATCACGCTGCGCGTGCTCAGGGTGGTGATCGAGCGCATGATTGACGCGCCGCGCCGCGCCGCCGAGCCTGAACTGCTTCACGCCCTGCTGTCGCTGCGCCTCGACGACGACAAGAAGGACGCGGCGACCGAGGCCGCCGGCCCAAGCGCGCCTTTGCGCGCCCCGCTGCGCGCGCGCATCGCCCGGCTGGCGCTGGACTCCGAGGAGCCGGTCAGCGCCGCGCGCGCCATCGAGTCGATCTACTGGAACGCCAACCGCACCCGCGCGCATCTGTCGCGCGACGCCTGGCGCGACGTGGGCGCGCTCTACGCCGAGCCGGTGTGGAAATCCGCGCCCGACCCCGCCCGCGCGCTCAGCCTGGGCGGCGCGGTGGAGGACGCGGTGCGCCACCTCGCGGCGTTCTCCGGCGCCAGCCACGAGAACATGACGCGCAACTTCGCGTGGCGATTCCTCGAACTCGGCCGCCGCCTGCAGCGCGGCCTTCAGGTGACGGCAATGTTCGCCGCGCTGGTGGCCAAGGCGCAGGAGGACGAGCCGGATGCGCTCTATGCGCTGCTGCTGCTCTGCGACAGCTTCTTCGCCTACCGCTCGCGCTATCTGACCACGCCCGAGGCGACGCCCGCCATCGACCTGCTGATCCTGGACGAGAGCAACCCGCGCAGTCTGGCGTTCCAGATCGCGGCGCTGGAATCGGCGCTGGGCGATCTGCCGCGCACAGGCCCCTACCGCAGCGCCGAGCACCGGCTGGTGCTGAAGCTGCTGACCACGCTGCGCGTCACCGACGCGGCGGAGCTGGGCGCGGCGGACGAGGGCGGCGCGCGCCCGGCGCTGAGCGCGCTGCTGACCGAGGCTGAGGAGACGCTGCAACAGGTCGCGGTTCTGGTGACCAAGGCGTATTTCGCCCATGCCGAGCCTGCGCTGACCGAGATCGCCTCGGCGCGCTTTGACCAGCGGCGCGAGGGCGGGCGATGATCTATACCGTGCGCCACGCGACGATCTATCGCTACGCCAGCCCGGTGACGCTTTCGACCCACCGCCTGCGGCTGGCGCCGCGCGCCACCCCGCGCCAGACGGTGCGGCGCTTCTCGATCGAGGTCTCGCCCGAGAATCACGACCTGATCGCCGAGCGCGACGCGTTCGGCAACGCCACCCACCTGCTCGACATCCACGAGAGCCATAGCGCGCTGATCATCGAGGCGCGCTCGGAGGTGGCGCTGGCCGGGCAGTCGCCGGAGCTGGGCTTCACCGCATGGGAGGCGGTGGCCGAGGCCGCGCGCCGCCCCTCGGGCGCGGCGGCGCTGGAGGCGGCGCAGTTCGCGCTGCCCTCCGCGTTCACCGCCGCTGACGACGCGGTGGAGGACTATGCGCGCGACAGTTTCACCCAGGGGCGCCCGGCGCTGGAGGCGGCGCGCGATCTGACCGCGCGCATCTTCCACGACTTCGCCTATGACCCCGAGGCGACCCACGCCAGCACGCTGGCGCTCGACAGCTTCGCGGCCAGGCGCGGCGTGTGTCAGGACTTCGCGCATGTGTTTCTCGCCTGCTGCCGGGCGCTGGGCGTGCCTGCGCGCTATGTCTCGGGATACCTGCTGACCCGCCCGCCCGAGGGCAAGGAGCGCATGGTCGGCGCCGACGCCAGCCACGCCTGGGCCTCGGTCTGGTGCCCGGTGTCTGGCTGGGTGGACTTCGACCCGACCAACGACCTGATCCCCAGTCTTGAGCACGTCACCTGCGCCTGGGGGCGCGACTATGGCGACGTCGGCCCGGTGTCGGGCGTGGTGCTGGGCGGCGGCGGGCACACCATCGAGGTGGCGGTCGATGTGATCCCGATGGTCGAGGTCCGCGAGTAGCGCGCCCCGCTCGCGCCGCTTCAGCGCAGGTCGGCGAAGGCGTCGGCGATGCGCTCCAGCGCCTGCGCCACCACGCTGCGCGGGCAGGCGAGGTTGAAGCGCGCGCGCCCCTCGCCGCCATGGCCGAAGCTGGGGCCTGCGCTGACGCCGATGCGCGCCACGTCGCGCAGGCGGCGGGCGACGTCCGCCTCCGGCAGGCCGGTCCCGGTGAAATCCGTCCAGGCGAGATAGGTCGCGGCCATGTCCATCACCCGCGCGCCGGGGGCGGCGACAGCCAGCCCGGCGGCGAACAGGTCGCGGTTGGCGGCGAGGTAGGGGATCAGCGCGTCGAGCCACGGCTGGCCCTGATCATAGGCCGCCTCCGCCGCCAGCGCGCCCATCAGCGGCATCCCCATGCCGTGACAGGCGTCGGCGGCGGCGCGATAGCGCGCGCGCAGTCCCGCGTCCTCGATGATCACCTGCGCCAGATTGCCGCCGGCAAGGTTGAAGGTTTTGGACGGCGCCGCGCAGGTGACCAGCGCGGCGGAGGCTTCGGGCGCAGCCAGCGCGGTGGGGGTGTGGCGGGCGCCAGGATAGACCAGATCGTGCCACACCTCGTCGGAAACCAGCACAAGGCCGCGCGCGACGCAGAAATCGGCCAGCGCCTTCAGCTCCTCCCGCGTCCAGACCGTGCCGCCGGGGTTGTGCGGGCTGCACAGGATCACCATCCGCGCGGTGGCGGGCAGGCTTTCGCCCAGCGCGTCGAGGTCCATGGCGTAGCGCCCCTGCGTCTCGGTGAGCGGCGCCGCGATCACCACGCGGCGGTTGGCGCGGATCATGTGGGCGAACATGTGATAGACCGGCGCGAAGATCGCCACGCCGTCGCCCGGTTCGCTGAACGCCTGGATCGCGATCCCCAGCGCCGCGCAGACCCCGGCGGAGGGGGTGATCCACTCCGGCTCCACCGCCCAGCCGTGGCGGCGCGCCATCCAGCCGCAGACAGCGGCGCGCCATGAGGCGTCGGCGCTGTAATAGCCGAAGATCCCATGCGCCACCGCCGCCGACAGCCGCTGGCGCACCGGTTCGGGCGAAAGGAAATCCATGTCCGCCGTCCACATCGCCAGCCCGTCCGGCGCCGTGACCCCGGTGCGCGCCGCCAGCGCGTCCCATTTCAGCGAATGGGTGTTGCGCCGCTCAATGACGGCGTCGAAATCGGGGAGCATGGAATGGCCTCGCGCGGTTGGACTGCGCCCGAGGCTAGGCGCCCGCCGCGGGCGCCGCAAGGGGCGGCAGGGATCGACGCGGGGATTGACCGGGCGCGCCGCGATGGCTACCTCCGCGCCATGAGCACCCGGCCGATCCTGATCCATCCCGACCCGCGCCTGAAGAAGGTCTGCGCGCCGGTCGCCGCCGTCGATGAGCGGCTGCGCAGCCTGCTCGACGACATGCTCGAGACGATGTACGCCGCGCCCGGCGTCGGGCTGGCCGCGCCGCAGGTGGGGGTGGACGCCCGCGCCCTTGTGATGGACT
>CAZRFB010000319.1:0-3426 GCA_964599185.1 uncultured Rhodobacterales bacterium
GCCTGCGCGCTCAAGCCGCTCCAGCACCGCCTCCTGCGCCTCGCAGAGACCGTCCATCGCCGCCTGCGCGGTCTTGGCGCCCGACGAGGCGTCGCCGATGTTCTGCCACCAGAGCTGCGCCAGACGCGGATAGTCGGGCACGTTGGTGCCGGTCGGGGTCCACTGCACGCGCGCGGGCGAGCGGTAGAATTCGACCAGACCGCCGAGCGCGGGGGCGCGTTCGGTGAAGCTCTCGTGGTTGATCGTGCTTTCGCGGATGAAGGTCAGGCCAGTGTGGCTTTTCTTCACGTCCACGGTCTTGGAGACGACGAACTGGGCGTAGAGCCAGGCCGCCTTGGCGCGATCGACCGGCGTGGACTTCATCAGCGTCCACGACCCGGCGTCCTGATAGCCGAGCTTCATGCCGTCTTCCCAATAGGCGCCGCGCGGGCTGGGGGCCATGCGCCACTTCGGCGAGCCGTCCGCGTTCACCACCGGGATCCCCTCCTTCACCATGTCGGCGGTGAAGGCGGTGTACCAGAAGATCTGCTGGGCGATGGCGCCCTGCGCAGGGACCGGGCCGGCCTCGCCGAACACCATGCCGGCGGCGGCGGGCGGGGCGTAGTTCTGCAGCCAGTCGATGTATTTCTCGACCGAATACACGGCGGCGGGGCCGTTGGTGGCGCCGCCGCGCGTCACGCAGGAGCCGACGGGACGCGAGTTCTCGTCAACCCGGATGCCCCATTCATCGACCGGCAGGCCGTTCGGGATGCCCTTGTCGCCCGCGCCGGCCATCGACAGCCAGGCGTCGGTGAAGCGCCAGCCGAGCGAGGGGTCCTTCTTGCCATAGTCCATGTGGCCATAGACGGTCTGGCCGTCGATGGTGCGCCCGGTGAAGAACTTGGCGATGTCCTCATAGGCCGACCAGTTGACCGGCACGCCGAGGTCGTAGCCGTATTCGGCCTTGAAATCCGCCTGGATCGCGGGATCGTTGAACCAGTCGTAGCGGAACCAGTAGAGGTTCGCGAACTGCTGGGTCGGCAGCTGATACACCTTGCCGTCCGGCCCAGTGGTGAAGCTGAGGCCCACGAAATCTTCAAGGTCGAGGCTTGGCAGCGTGACGTCGGCGCCCTCGCCCGCCATCCAGTCGGTCAGGTTGCGCACCTGCTGATAGCGCCAGTGGGTGCCGATCAGGTCGCTGTCGTTGACATACATGTCATAGATGTTCTCGCCGGTCTGCATCTGGGTCTGCAGCTTTTCGACGACGTCGCCTTCACCGATCAGATCGTGGGTCAGCTTGATGCCGGTGATCTCGGAGAACGCCTGCGCCAGCACCTTCGACTCGTATTCGTGCGTGGTGATGGTCTCGGAGACGACGTTGATCTCCATGCCCGCGAACGGCTTGGCAGCTTCGGCGAACCATTGCAGCTCGGCGCGCTGGAAGATCTCGGGCAACGCGGACGGCTGGAACTCGGGCAGCCACTTGGCGATCGCCGCCTCGTCGGCCCAGGCCCCGCCCGCCAGCAGCGCGAGCGCCGCCGCGCCCGACATCATGCTTATCTTCAGTCTCATGCAGTCCTCCCATTGATTTTAAAAGTCTTGCGTCCGCGCGCGCGATGCGCGCGGCCTTTTCCTCCCGCTCACGCCCAGCGAAACATCGCGGCGGCGTAAGCGAGCGAAACCGTCAGCGCTCCCCACAGCGGCTCGCCGACAAGGCCGAGCCAGGCGAGGTGGATGAACGCGGAACCCAACAGCGAGATGAACAGCCGGTCGCCCGGCGTGGTCTCGATGCCGAGGGCGCCGACGCGCGGGCTTTCCGGCGCCAGCGCGCCCCAGAGCGTCATGATCACCAGCAGGCAGGCGATCACGATGAAGAAGGTCGCCCCGGCCCAGGTCCAGGCCATCCACGACCCCGGCCAGATCGCCTTGCCGAAATCCACCTGGTCCACCAGCGGGCCGAGCAGGCCCGACAGACCAAGCCCCAGCAGCAGCGCCGACAGCGCGATCAGGATGGCGGCGGCGATGCGGCTTCCGCGCGCGACAGGCATGGTTGCGGCCATCAGACCCTCCCCAGGGCGAAGCCCTTGGCGATGTAGTTGCGCACGAAGAACACCACCAGCGCGCCGGGGATGATGGTCAGCGCCCCCGCCGCCGCCAGCACGCCCCAGTCGAGCCCGGAGGCGGAGACGGTGCGCGTCATGGTGGCGGCGATCGGCTTGGCGGCGACCGAGGTCAGCGTGCGGCTGAGCAGCAGCTCGACCCAGCTGAACATGAAGCAGAAGAACGCCGCCACGCCGATGCCGCTCGCCACCAGCGGCATGAAGATCCGCACGAAAAAGCGCGGCCAGGAATAGCCGTCGATGAACGCGGTCTCGTCGATCTCCTTGGGCACGCCGCGCATGAAGCCCTCGAGAATCCACACCGCCAGCGGCACGTTGAACAGCGTATGCGCCAGCGCCACAGCGATATGGGTGTCGAACAGACCGATGGAGCTGTAGAGCTGGAAGAACGGCAGCGCGAACACCGCCGGCGGCGCCATGCGGTTGGTCAGGAGCCAGAAGAACAGGTGCTTGTCGCCCAGAAAGTTGTAACGGCTGAAGGCGTAGGCGGCCGGCAGCGCCACCGCCAGCGACAGCGCGGTGTTCATCAGCACGAAGATCAGCGAGTTGACGTAGCCCATGTACCACGCCGGATCGGTCAGGATGGTGACATAGTTTCCGACCGTGGGATTGGCGGGAAAGAACGTCAGCGCGCCGAGGATCTCCTGATTGGTCTTGAAGCTCATGTTCACGAGCCAATAGATCGGCAGCATCAGAAAGATGATGTAGAGCGTGACGACGGCGACATTGCCCAGTTTCACTTGCCCGCCTCCGCTTTGTCGTTGGCCGTCATCACGGTGTAGAACACCCATGACAGCAGCAGGATCACCAGGAAATACATCAGCGAGAACGCCGCGGCAGGCCCGAGGTCGAACTGCCCCAGCGCCATCTTCACCAGGTCGATCGACAGGAAGGTGGTCGCGGCCCCCGGCCCGCCGCCGGTCACGACGAACGGCTCGGTGTAGATCATGAAGCTGTCCATGAAGCGCAGCAGCACCGCGATCAGCAGCACGCCCTTCATCTTGGGCAGTTCGATGTAGCGAAACACCTTCCAGCGGCTCGCCTGATCGATACGCGCCGCCTGATAATAGGCCTGCGGGATCGACTGCAACCCGGCGTAGCTGAGCAGCACCACCAGCGAGGTCCAGTGCCACACGTCCATGACGACGACGGTGATCCACGCCGACAGCGGGTCTTGCGTATAGTTGAAGCTGACGCCCAGTTTGGCGAGCGTATAGCCCAGCAGGCCGATATCGACGCGGGCGAACACCTGCCAGATGGTGCCGACCACGTTCCACGGGATCAGCAGCGGCAGCGCCATCAGCACCAGACAGACGCTCGCCCAAAA
>CAZRFB010000320.1:0-1750 GCA_964599185.1 uncultured Rhodobacterales bacterium
GATCATCGTCGCCGCCATCTCCTGATGCAGCTTGGCGATCTCAAGCCTTGTCTGCACCCGCAGCGCGGCGTCGAGGTTGCTGAGCGGCTCGTCGAACAGGAACACCTTGGGGTCGCGCACGATGGCGCGGCCGATGGCGACACGCTGGCGCTGGCCGCCCGACATTTCCTTGGGCAGCCGGTCGAGCAGCGGGGTGAGCTCAAGAATGTCCGCCGCCTTGCGCACCGCCTGGTCGATGGCGTCCTTGCCCTGTTTGGCCAGCTGCAGGCCGAAGGCCATGTTTTCATAGGCGGTCATGTGCGGATAAAGCGCGTAGCTCTGAAACACCATGGCGATGCCGCGCTTGGCCGGCGGCAGGGCGTTGACGCGCTGGCCGTCGATGGTCAGATCGCCGCTGGTGATGTCCTCCAGCCCCGCGATCAGCCGCAGGAGCGTGGACTTGCCGCAGCCCGATGGGCCGACGAACACCACGAACTCGCGGTCGCGGATGTCGAGGCTGACGCCATGGATGGTCTCGACCTTGCCGAAGGACTTGCGGATGTCGCGAAGCTGCACGTCGGCCATGGTTTTCCCCTCAGTAGGTCGCGAAAAAGGCGTCGAACGGCTCCAGCGCCACGCCCGCGCCCGACAGAGCGCCGTTGAAGCCATGGCCGCCCGCAGGGCTGATCGGGCCGAAGCCGCCGGTGTCGAAGCCGGCGGGCGCCGCGCCAAGGTTGAACACGCACAGCAGCCGCGCATCCCCGTGCGTGCGGGTGAAGGCGACCACCGGCTCGGGCGCGTCGTGGAACGCGATGGCGCCCTTCAGCAGCGCCGGGCGCTCCCGCCGCCAGGCCAGGAACGCGCGCACCCGGTTCAGCGGCGACAGCGGCGCGGCGTCCTGCACCGAGACCGCGCGCTCCACATGGTCGGGCGGCAGCGGCAGCCAGGGCTGGCCGTCGGAAAAGCCGCCGTGCGCGGCGGCGGCGTTCCACGGCATCGGCGTGCGGCAGCCGTCGCGGCCCTTGAAGTCGGGCCAGAAGCGGATGCCGTAAGGGTCGCGCAACAGCTCATAGGGCACCACCGCCTCGGTCAGCCCCAGCTCCTCGCCCTGATAGAGGCAGGGTGAGCCGCGCAGGCTGGTCAGCAGCGCCGCCAATAGCGGCCCGGCGCGATCGGCGTGCTGCGACAGGCCCCAGCGCGAGACGACCCGCTCGACATCGTGGTTGGAGAACGCCCAGCTTGGCCAGCTGTATTCCTGCGCCGCCATCCGCTCCGACACGCGGCGGATATGCGCGGCGGAGAACTTCGCCGACATGTAGTCGAAGCTGTAGGCCATGTGCAGCCGCGTCGAGCCGGAGGTGTATTCCGCCAGCGTGCCATACATGTCGGTCACGCAGCCGATCTCGCCCACCGTGGTGGTGGCGGGATAGGCGTCCATCACCGCGCGCAGCCGCTCCATGAACTGCAGGTTCTCGGGGCGGGTGATGTTGTAGATCGGGTTCTGCATCGAATACGGGTTCTGCTCCGGCATCCCGTTGACCACGTCGCCCGGGCCGATGGGCGGGTTGTCGCGCAGCGCGGCGTCGTGGAAATACATGTTCACGGTGTCGAGGCGAAAGCCGTCCACGCCCCGGTCGAGCCAGAACCGCACCACGTCGAGCAGCGCTTCCTGCACGGCGGGGTTGTGGAAATTGAGGTCGGGCTGGCTGGTGAGGAAGTTGTGCAGGTAATACTGGCGGCGGCGGCTGTCCCACTCCCACGCCGAGCCGCC
>CAZRFB010000321.1:0-6703 GCA_964599185.1 uncultured Rhodobacterales bacterium
GCGCCGGTCGCCAGCGCCGCGACGGCGCCCTGAAGCCGTGTGCGGGAGACCTGCCCCGCCTTGCGTTTGATGAGCATCGCAGCCTCCCTATTCGTAACGCGCCGTGCGGTAGAACGCCTCGACATGCGGCGTGACCCGATAGCGCGCGCGGCGCTTCTCCTCGGCGCTTTCCGCCTGCGCGCGCGCCTGCGGCGCGCTGACGGCGACCGCCGCCGCAGCCGCCGCCGCAAGCCCCGCGACGGCGCCCAGAAATCCGCGACGGCCCACGGCCGCGTCGCTATCGCCTTCGGTCATGTCACCCTCCAAGCCCAAGCCTCTCACCGCACGCGCCGCGCCGGTCTCTCACCGCCAAAGTCTATCATGTTTCCAGCGAGAACGCCTGCGTTTCAACAGCCATGAACGCCGCACCCGCCACGCCCAGCGCATGATGCAGGCCCACCGGGCGCGCGGCGGCCAGATCGTCGAAGAACCGCCCCGCCCAGGGCCGCAGCCGCTCGGTGAAGAACCGCGCCTGCGCCGCGCGCCCCTCCGCCGCAAGCTGCGCCATCACCGCGCACAGGATGGCGATGTGATCCTCCGGGTCGTGCAGCCCCTCGGCGCGCGCCAGACCCAGCGCCGCCATGTCGGCGCGCACGGCGGCCAGCGGGCGCTCGTTGAGAAACCCGGTGAGATAATAGGAGGCGTAGGGCAGCAGCTCGCCGCGCCCGACGCCGATGAACAGGTCGAAATGCGCGCGCGCCGCATCCTCAGGCGTGGTCGCGCGCGCCGCCCCGGCCAGTTCCGCGCAGGCGCGGCCCAGCGGCGTCGCGTCGCCCTCCAGCCCCGACAGCGCCGCAAGAACCGCCGCCGTCGGCGCCGCGCCCAGCGTCACCGAAAACAGCGTGTAGAGGTCGGCGCGCGCGCGCTCGATGGCGGCGTCCGCGCAATCGTCTGCTGGGGCCATCGGGGCGGCGGCGTCCGGGTTCGGCATCTTGTCGGCTTGACTCAACATGCCGTCCCGCCAGCCCTGCGACGGGGGTGAAGCGTGCTCACGAGGGCTTGTCTCCTCCCTGCGGTCGCTGGTCCCTCAGCGCGTCATGGCGCGTGGGGCATCGCAACTCTTGTGGATGCAAGGGTATGCGCAAAGCGCTCGGGAGTTCAACGCAAAACTTGCGGCCCGGCCGCGCCGGCGCCGCGCGCCGCGTCACGATGGCGCGTCACGATGGCGCGGCCCCGCCGTGGCGGCGGCGCGACGCGGCGGCGCGCCCGGCCTCGGGCGCGACCGTTTGCGCGGCGCGCGCCGGGGCGGCGACCGCTTGCGGCGGCGTGGTCTGCCGCGTGGTCTGCGGCGTGGTCTGCGGCGTTGTCTGCGGCGTTGTCTGCGGCGACGCCTGCGGGGCGGCGGCGTGTTCGTCGCCCTGACCGGCGACGGCGCGCGGCGCAGCAGTCGCTTGCGTCGGCGCGTCTGTCGCCTCGGGAACGGCCTCGGGCGCCGATTCCCGCGCCGCGCCCATCACCTTGCGCGCCATGGCCAGCGCGTCGTCGCCTGCGGTCAGCGGGCCATTGCCCAGAATCGCGCCGGGGGTGTTCCAGTCCATGGCGTATTCCATGGCGTCGTCCACGTAGTCGCGGATCGCCGGGTTCAGCGCCCACATCCGCCGCATCGCCGCGTTGCGCAGCAAGGCGGGCACGCCCCGGCGCAGATAGGGCGTGATGTCGCTGAGCGGGGTCAGCGTCTCGACCGGCGGCAGCGCGGCGATTTCCTCGGGCGAAAGAGGCGCGGATTCTGCGGGCGGGAGTTCTGCGGGCGCGAGTTCTGCAGGCGCGGATTCTGCGGGCGCGGGCGGCGTCTCCGCCGCCGCGTCGGGCTGCGCCGCCGCGCCCTTCAGCCGCGACCAGCGCGCGATGAAGCTGTCGCGGGTCATCGGCGGCCCTCCCCGTCCCGATCCCGGTCCTGCGGGCCGCGCCGCGCCAGCGCCTCGGGGTCGGCGCGGCGGCGCTTGCGCTTTTCGAACGCCACTTCGACATGGTGCGCCGCAAAGAACGCCGCCACCGCCTGACGCAGCAGCGGCGGCATCGCCACCGCCTCCACCAGCAGCCCGTCGTCGCCCGCCAGCGCCTCGCCTTCGTGCGGATTGACCGTCGCCGCGACGATCTGCGGCGCGGCGCCGCCCGGCTTGAGCGCCACCCACACCGAGGGGCGGCCCGACAGGTTGTCGCGGTAGTGCCCGGTCTCGCCGGAATGCAGCGTGATCTCGGCGGGGCCCGCATAGACGGTGGTCGCGTCCGCCGTCTCGGCCAGCGCCGCGCCCGGCGCAACCTCGGGCGCGGCGTCAAGCGCGGCGCTGGGCGCGAAGCCGCGCACCGCCCAGCGGTTCGCGGGCCTGCGCGCAGTGGCGACGATCCCGATGCGGATGGTCTGCTGAACCATGGCCCCCTCCCGTCAGCCCGTCTCGGCCAGCGGCAGGCCGACGATCAGGTTCTGCGGCTTCAGCCGCACCACATGGTCGCGCGTCATCGCCATCAGCAGATACACGGGCCGCCCCTCAAGCCGCGGCGCCGCCTGCGCGGGGTCGAGAAAGCGCAGCCGGAACAGCCCGATCAGGCGGCGGGCGAGATCGTCTGGCGGCGTCTCGCCCCGCCACAGCGCCGCGCCCAGCGCCGAGGCGTCGGCGTCCAGCCCCACATACCAGCGGAAATCCTGGTCGGCCACGTCGGTCAGCGGCTCGACCAGCACGCGCAGGCCCAGAAGGTGGCGCAACCAGGCGGCGATGGCGGCGGCCAGCCCGGCGCGGCTGCGCGGCTCGGCCCCGAAGTTGAGCGCCATCGAGTGCGCGTCGGAGCGGCTCCACCATGTCCAGGCGTTGGCCGCGTCCATCACGTCGAGCGCGGCCAGCGGGTCGGGCTCCAGCATCGCGGCCAGCGGCGCGTGGGCGTGTTCGGCCTCGCGCCCCTCGATCAGCTCCAGATCCGCCAGCGCCAGCGCGCCGTTCAGCGTGGAGGCTTTTTGCGGGCGAAAGAACAGCTCCGCCGCGCGCAGCGTGAACGGGTCGTCGCAGCCGTCGAGCGCGTTGCGCAGAATCAGGTGCGTCATCTGGTTGAGAAACAACGGCGGCGGCGCGGCCCGCGCGCGCACCATCGCCAGATAGGCGCCCTCCACCGTGCCCGCCGCGATCAGCCGGTCGCGAAAGCCGATCAGATGCGTCCAGTTCTCGCGCGCGTCCGGGTCGGCCATCGCGGCGATGGCGGCGGGCGCGACGGCTGCGCGGGGATCCTTGCTCAGACGGGCGTGCAGGCCGCGCTCGGCGGCGCAGGCCTCGGGCGGTGGCAGCACCTCGGGCCGCGCCAGCAGCGCCAGCAACAGTGCGTCGGTGACCATCAGCGCGCCTGCGGCGTCGGTGCGGGTCAGGTGATGGCCGCTGGAGACCCAGAACTCCCTCATGGCGCGCCGCGCAAGGCCAGCAGGTCCACCCGCTCGGGCGGCGCGTCGTCCTCGTCGGTCTCGACCACCAGAAAGGCGCGGGCGTGGCCGGGCGGGCCGTCGCGCGCGTCGCGCGGGCGCAGGGTGCGGAAGGTCTCGCGCAACTGTCCCTGCTCCACCGTGCGATGCACCGCCAGCAGCATCCCCTCGGGGTGCCCTGCGCAGAGCGAGGCGGCGAAGGCCACCTCCTCGCGCGCCGCAGGCAGGGCGGTGGCCACATCGGGCGCGCCCAGTTTCGCCACCAACTGCGCCGCCAGCCGCGCCTCCAGCGCCGCGCGCTCGGCCTCCGTTGCGGGCGTCACCGTGACCAGCGTCGAGAAGCCCCAGCTCTCCACCCCCAGAAACCCCGCGCGCAAGGCGGTGCGCGCCTTGCGCGGCAGGGTCTCGGGGTCAACGCCCGCGAACAGGAACGCCGCGCTCAGCGCCCATTCGCCCGGCGTCGCCGCAGGGTCGAACACGAAGGTGTCGGACGGATCGAGGCGGATCGCGCGCGGCAGCATCACGGTCACAGCCTCGGCCCCCCGCGCAGCGGATCGCGCCAGCGCGCCGCCGCCAGCCCCGCCAGCAGGCCGCGCGGCTCGGCCCCCGGCGCGACCAGATCGCCGCGCGCGTCGAGCCGCGCCTGCGGCCCCTTGTCGGCCAGCCGCCCCAGATAGGCGTCGGCAACGGGCTGAAAGCCCTGCGCGCCCCAGGTGTCGGCGTAGAGCATCAGATAGCGCGCGAAGCTCTCGACGATCTGCGCGTCGTCATCGAACGCCTCCTCGATCAGCGCCGTGCTGTCGGGCGCGCGCCCGGCCTCCGCCAGGCCGGGCCGGGCGCGGATCAGTTCGACGCCGAACACCAGCCAGTCGGGCTCGGCGTCTTCGGCGCAGGCATCGGGCCAGGCCAGCCGCGCCCCGCCCAGCCGCGCGGCGTCATAGAGCACCGTGTCAGGCCACAGAAACGTCACCAGCCGCTCGGGCGCGCAATGCGCCGCCAGCGCGTCGCCCAGCGCCGCCATCGTCGCGAAGAACGCGCGCCGCGCCTCGGCGAGCGCCCCCTCCGGCTCCAGCACCACGGCGAAGGCGCAGACATCCGCCGCCCGCCGCCACGCCAGCGTCCCCGCCCCCGCCGCGCCCGCGATGGCGCAGGCGTGCCCGAAGGCGTCCACGCCCTCGGGCGGGGCGACGTGGCGCAGAAGCGGCGGCATGTCGAGCGCGTCGCGCGCCATGGGCGGGGGTTTCCCTCAAACCTGCGGTCGGCATAGGGTATCGCCAACAACGCCGCCGCTGGCAAGGCGCAGCCCACCGCACCGGAACATCGCGCATGACCGCCAAACAGCCAAGAATCCTGATCTGCTCCTGCGAGGGGTCGATGCCGCTCGACGCGGGCGCTGTCGCCAAGGGGTGCGGCGCCGCAGTCGGGACCGCCGACCAGCTCTGCCGCGCCCAGCTCGACCGCTTTCGCGCCGCGCTCGCCGAAGGCGCGCCGCTTACGGTAGGCTGCACGCAGGAGCAGCCGGTGTTTCAGGAGGCGGCCGAGGACGCGGGCGCGACCGCCCCGCTGCGCTTCGCCAACCTGCGCGAAACCGCAGGCTGGGCCGACGCCGCGCGCGACGCAGGCCCCAAGATGGCGGCGCTGCTGGCGGGCGCGGCGGTGGAGATGCCGCCGATCGCCATGACCACCGCCGCCTCGCAGGGCGTGGCGCTGATTCTGGGTCGCGACGCGACCGCCATCGAGGCCGGCCGCAGGCTGGCGGACCATCTCGACGTGACCGTGCTGCTGCGCGACCCGCAAGACGTGGCGCCGCCGCGCGTGACCCTGTTTCCGGTGCTGAAGGGCCGGGTGGCGTCGGCGACCGGCAGGCTTGGCGCGTTCAGCCTGACCATCGACGGCTACGCCCTGCCCGACCCGTCGTCGCGCGGCGGCTTGCGTTTCGGCCCGGCGCGCGACGGCGCGACCTCGACCTGCGACCTGATCCTCGATCTGACCGGCGACGCGGGCCTGTTTCCCGAGGGGCTGCGCGCGGGCTACCTGCGCGCCGACCCCGGCGCGCCCGCGGCGGTGGCGCGCGCGCTCTTTGACGCCGCGCAGCTGGTGGGGGAGTTCGACCGGCCGCGCTACATCACCTTCGACGCCGGGCTGTGCGCGCATTCCCGCTCGAAGATCACCGGCTGCACCCGCTGCCTCGACCTCTGCCCGGCGGGCGCGATCACCCCTGCGGGCGACAGCGTGGCCATCGACCCGATGATCTGCGCGGGCTGCGGGCAATGCGCGGCGGCCTGCCCCACCGGCGCCGCGTCCTACGCCCTGCCGCCCGCCGAAGCCGTGGTGGCGCGGCTGCGCGCGATGCTGCGCGCCTATGCGGCGGCGGGCGGGCCTGCGCGCGCGGGCGCCGCGCTGCTGCTGATCCATGACGACGACCACGGCGCGCCGCTGATCGACGCGCTGGCCCGCTTCGGCGCCGGTCTGCCCGCCCATGTCATCCCGCTCGCGGTCAACGAGATCACCCAGATCGGGCCGGAGACGCTGGCCGCCGCCGTCGCCTGTGGCGCCGCCGACATCCGCCTTCTGGGCCGCGCCCGGCCCCGGCATGACCTTGAGGGACTGCGCCGCACGCTGGCGCTGACCAACGCCGCGCTGGAGGGTCTCGGCTACGCCGCCCGCGCCGGGCTGATCGAGACCGACGACCCCGACGCGCTGCGCCTGAGCCTCGACGCCGCGCCGCCGCGCCCGTTGCGGGCGAAGGTCTCGGGCTTTCTGCCGCCCGCCACCAAGCGCGCGCTGCTGACGCTGGCGTTCAGCGAACTGCACCGCGCGGCGCCCGCGCCGGTGGACGCGCTGCCGCTGCCGCCGGGCGCGCCGTTCGGGGCGGTGGCGCTGAACGAGGGCGCCTGCACCCTGTGCCTCGCCTGCGTCTCGGCCTGTCCGGTGCGCGCGCTGGGCGACGACGCCGACCGCCCGCTGCTCAGCTTTGACGAATCGCTCTGCGTGCAATGCGGCCTGTGCGCGGCGACCTGCCCCGAGGACGCGCTGACGCTGGTCCCCCGACTCGACTTCGCCGCGCTGACCGCGCCGCCGCGCGTGCTGAAGCAGGAGCCGCCGTTCTGCTGCGTGGAATGCGGCAAGCCGTTCGGCAACCGCGCCAGCATCGCCCGCGTGCAGGAAAAGCTGAAAGGCCACTGGATGTTCAGCGGCCCCGAGGGCGCGGCGCGCGCCCGCGTGCTGGAGATGTGCGAGGATTGCCGCGTCTCGGCGGTGGTG